>CAZCSZ010000011.1:3106-11142 GCA_964501305.1 uncultured Ruminococcus sp. | reverse complement strand
TCATAACCGACGGTTGTAAGTTCGTTGCTGTCGAAAATCGGTTTATTGTCGTTGTCGGTAACGTATACAGAGCCGGAATAGGCGGGAATATCCGACAGGTTGACGGGCTTTTCTTTCACATTGACTATGCTCTGTGGTTTTTCGCTTTCCGTCGCAGATGTCGTGTTCTGCGGTTTTTTGCTGTCTGTTTCGCTCGGTGATACCGTTTCCGCCGTATCCGCTTTTTCCGTATCCGTTTGACTGTCCGATACTGTTTCGCTTTCAACTGCCGTTTCGGTGTATTCCGATACACTGTCGGTACTTGAAGTATCGGCAAAATCATTCCCTGTCAAAGTCCGGTCGCCGGATATTACTGCGCATGCTAACATAAGCACGAAAGCCGCAACTATAAGATACCAATCTTTGATTTTATTACGTCTTGTCAAATTTCTGACGGGCTTAACGGGCAAAGTAAGCAAGGCCGCAATTACAAGCAATATACTTGACGGCCGAAACCCGTTTCCAAGCGCACATAAAGCAAAAAAGCCCGTAAGAATCCACTCGAGGATAGCCAAAACTGTTCCTTTTTTCATCTTGTTTCCTCTCCGTATCATGTAAAATCGTATGAATTCGGCTTTTAAACTGTATGTATAAACATGGAAAACCGAACACAAAACCGAAAATCACGTTTCCCGCACTGCCGATTTCATCTTTCAAACACTGTTATTTAATATATATTTCTTCGGTTATCCTATCGTGAGAAGAACCTTTGAAATCTTCCCTAGACAAAAGCTTAAATCCGCTTTTTTTAAGGTCAATACGGAAAAATCTGTCCGCCTGATACTTTCTGTTCCATTTATAAAGTACTACTTTCGTGCATTTTTCAATATCAAACGGGCCGTCCTCGACAAAATACCATCCCTCATCTGCCTTTTCAAAGGCACACTCGTCGGCAATGCATCCCTCGCAGTCGGCAAACTGCTTTGCGGTGTATGCGGTCATCCAAAGCTTTTCACCGCATATCAATTTCATAACACGCTCTCTAAGCACAGAATCCTGCGATTGCCTTTTCCCGAAAAACATCATACCGTCCGACTTGTCGACGCAAACTATCAGTTTCATACAGTTTCTCCGTTTATAATATACATTCTGTTATAATTATACCAAATTTTACAGGGGCAATCAAGCGTTCAAATGAAATTAGTTGTTCTTTTAACAAAAAGCGGGCAATACTGCCCGCCTGATATCTGTATTGCCGTTAAAAGTTAAAGGTGTCCCGTCAAAAACAGTTTTCCCCATGACATATACTCTCTCACAAGACTTGTATAAAGGCTTATCGGATTCGGAGAGGCGGCATAATAGCAATAAGAAACTTCAATCCCTTCACGCCTACACAGATACTGTATTCTCGGCATATGAAATCCCGTCGATACGCACGCAACCGCCCTGTCCGAGAGGTTTTCGAGATCGATAATCTCTTTTGAGTACTTTATGTTTTCAAGCGTGTTCTTGGATTCTCCTTCAACATAAATCCTTGACGGTTCAATGCCGCGCGACACAAGGTATTTCTTCATAACCTCGCCTTCAACGGCATTTTCGTTTTGACCTTGCCCTCCGCAGACGATACATACGGAATCGGGCGCGTCCTCCATTACCGAATACGCCTTGTCAAGTCTGCGCTTAAGTACACTTCCGGGATATGCGTTTTCAGCCGTCCCCCGCACTTTTGCGCCGTACACTATGAACACGGAAGGACTTGTGATTTCTTCACCCGGCACCTCGTTCTCGGCACCTATCAGTATAAGCGAACACATGACACAAAAAGATATTACATAAAAGGCAAGACCAAATCCCCATATCGCCTTCAAGACGGGAAATGCCTTTTTGAGGAGCGCTGCAAGCTTTTTTCTAAACAGTATCGGAAAAAGCGTTACGGAAATAACGGTAATCGCTGCGGCCCATGCAGTTGCCGATTCGGGAAAAAACAGCATATGGACAGAGTATACTCCGTAGTTGGTTAAAGTTATTGCCGCAAGTATTACGAGCAAGATATTTATAACGGTTTCTTTTCCGCTCTTGGTTTTTTCTTCAGTCATATTATTATGTTTGTCCCCCGATTTCTTGGGGGACAGTTACCTTTATTTTATGTCTATCATTGATTCATCCCACATCTCGGGCGCTTCGTATCCGAGGAAATTAACAACCGTTGCCGCTACGTTGGAAAGGCCGAATGAGCCGTCCGCTTTGACTGTATATTTGTCGGATGACGTGTTATCGTAGAAGACAAACGGAACACGGTTAAGTGTGTGGCTTGTTTTCGCTTTTGCCGAACCGTCTTTTGAATGTTTTACATCGCCTTTTTTGTCCGTTTCGAACATTTCATCGGCATTACCGTGGTCTGCGGTTATAAGAGCGACGCCGCCGAGCTCATCGATTACCGGCAAAATTCTGCCGAGCTGAAGGTCAAGTGCCTCCATTGAACAAATTGTAGCCTCGAGATTACCCGTATGACCTACCATATCGCCGTTGGGAAAATTAACACGGAGGCAGTCATATTTACCGCTTCTGAGCGCTTCGATAAGTTTATCCGTAATCTCCGCGCACTTCATCCACGGGCGCTGTTCAAAGGGAACGACATCCGACGGAACTTCACAATACGTTTCAAGCTCTTCGGAGAATTTTCCGCTTCTGTTTCCGTTCCAGAAATACGTTACGTGGCCGTATTTTTGAGTTTCGGAAATCGCATACTGTGAAATGCCTGCCGCAACAAGATATTCACCCATAGTGTTTGTTATTTCGGGAGGCGCGACAAGATAACGTGAGGGTATATGAAGGTCTCCGTCATATTCAAGCATACCCGCATAAGTTACTTTGGGCACACGTACTCTGTCGAACTTGTCAAAGTCCTCGCCGCCTTCAAACGCTTTAGATATTTCAATGGAACGGTCCCCTCTGAAATTAAAGAAGACTACGCTGTCTCCGTCTTCAACCGTGCCGACGGGGTATCCGTTTTCCGCAATGACGAAAGGCGGGAGGTCTTGGTCGATAACAGGTGCTTCGGAGCGGTATGCCTTGATAGCATCGGATGCGCACGCAAACTGCCTTCCTTCTCCGAGAACATGGGTCTTCCATCCCTTTTCGACCATCGCCCAGTTTGCCTCATATCTGTCCATTGTTATATTCATTCTGCCGCCGCCCGACGCAATTTTGATATCGAAATCGCTGTCACGCACTGATTTCAAAAACTCTTCGAAAGGTTCGACATAATCGAGTGCCGAAGTTTCGCCGACATCTCTGCCGTCAAGAAGAATATGAACTCTTACCTTCTTTACACCGTCACGCTTTGCTCCCTCTATCATAGCCTTCAAGTGGTCAATGTGAGAGTGTACGTTGCCGTCGGAAAACAGTCCGAGAAAATGAAGTGTGTGTCCTTTCGCTCCGTCCACTATTTCATGCCATGCCTCGGAGCAGAACATTTTTCCGCTTTCAATTGAATTTGAAACAAGTTTCGCTCCCTGTGCGAATACCTGACCGGAACCGAGCGCATTGTGTCCCACCTCGGAATTTCCCATATCGTCATCGGAGGGAAGTCCCACTGCCGTTCCGTGTGCCTTAAGTGTAACTGTGGGATACTTTGACATAAGCATATCAAGAGTCGGTGTATACGCTCTTTTTACGGCGTTGCCTTCATTGTCTTTTGCTATTCCGACGCCGTCCATTACGATTGTGAGAACAGGCCCCTTGATGCCTATTTCCTTTGTGCTTTTTTTAAGTTCGATACTCATTTTTATATCTCCTGTATTTAAACCTTTCGGTGAATTAACTGTGTCTGTAGGCAACCGGCCTTTACGCTATTTTGCCTCCAATTGAAATGTTTAATGCCGTATTTAATAAATACCCGTATTTTTTCTTCTGTATGCATTAAAGAACACAACTCCGACCGTTATAAGTACTGCACTTACAACAGCGGCTATGAAGCCTTTGCTTTTAGTGAGCGTTTCTATTCTTTTAAGTGCATAAAGAAATTCGCTTCGTTCGACATCGGATGTTACAACAAGGTCACATGCGCCGATAGTCTCTCCGTTATACACGGCGCTTATCTGCCCCGCAACCTCACCAGACGATACGGGCGCTTCAAGCTCCTGTTCATAAGGAACCCAGCTGTACTGTATTTCCTTTTCAACATCGACATCGGTCGGTAGAAAAACGGATACGTTTTCAGAGGGTGCAAGAGTTACGAAGTCAACCGCCGACGAGAGCGTTACGGGTATTTCGTAAAGCATTTGGTCGTCTCGCAACACATTGACCATGGCAAATGAGGAAAATGCCCAATCTATGAGATTTTGTGCATTGTAATAAGAGTATATTACATCGTCCGTCGAGTCGGCGCCCATAACCATTATAAGGTATGTAAGATTTTCGTTTTCGGCAACGGTGATTACACAATGACCGCCCTGCTCGGTACTTCCCGCATTGATTCCTTTACAGTCGGGGTTGTAATACCCGCTGTTATAGTATTTTGAAATCAGGCAGTTCCTGTTGTAAATGTTCCTGTATTCACTTTTGTTTGTCGCTTCCATTACGTATTTTGAAGTTGACGATGCCTCTTTGAATATAGGCAGACTCCATGCGTATTTTGCGATTGCTGCGGTATCGGACAGCGTCGTCACCATGAGGTCATTGTGCATACCCGTCGGGTTTGTATACCTTGTATTGAATGCACCGAGAGACGATGCTTTCTCGTTCATTTTGTCAACAAAGCGCGACGTGCTCCCATATGCGGCAAACGCAAGACAGTATGCGCCGTCGTTGTTTCCGCCTGTAATTAAAATATGAAGTAAATCGTTTACCGTAACCTCTTCGCCGACTTCAAGCCCAAGCCTATTTCCCGCAACCTCGGCTAGCATTTCGGACGTAACCGTAATTTTTTCGTCAAGCCTGTCGGAAAGAGCTTCTATTGCCACAATTGCCGTCATGAGCTTAGCTGTGGAAGTCGTGTACAGCTCCTTGTCCGGATTGTACATAAACAGTTTATTCCCGGTTTCAAGGCACTCAACATACGCCGCCGAAGCACGCTCTATTTCAGGTGCGGACGCCGTCGCCGACAGCGGCACGGTAAAAGATACCGATAATATTATCTGCAGTACCGCCACGGCAAGAGCTACGGCGGTTTTTATAATTTTTCTTTTCAACACTGACTCCTTGTTATTTCATAAAATCCGGATGTTCCCCGAAATACTTTTCGGCTGCTCTTTTGTCCTCTGCTATTGCGCATATCAAATTTTGCTTTGTCGAGAACTTTTTTTCCTCTCTTCTGAATTCTTTGAGGCTGACTTTGACCTTTTCTCAGTATAATTCTCCGTCAGCACCGATTATATGAGTTTCAAGTCTGACGCTGTGACCGCCGACGGTAGGTCGGCAACCGACATTTGATACCGATTTAAATACTTTTCCGCCGATTTCGGTGAGCGAAAAATACACTCCGCGCTTCGGTATGCATTTTCCTTCTTCGAAACTCAAGTTAACAGTCGGAAAGCCGAAGCTTTTGCCGAGATGCCGTCCTGCCGTTACGCATCCCGAAAAGGAATACGGATATGACAGCAGTTTTTCGGCTTCGGCAACATTACCATTTGATATCAGATTTCTTATTACGGTTGACGAAACAGCTTTCCCGTTAAAGAGAGCGGCTTCAACCGTGTAGGATTTCATACCGTTTTCACGGCAAAGCCCGTTTAACGTTTCGGAGTCACCGACAGCGCCTTTGCCGAATTTGAAATTAAACCCGCAGACTGCAGAAACGCAGCCGCCGCTTGACAGATATTCAAAAACAAATCTTTCGGGCGTCATGTCTTTTATGAGGTTGAAATCCTCGAAAACAGCGTACTCGCATCCGATTTTCAAAAGAAGCTCCGTTTTTTCCGAGCGTGTACAGAGCACCTCCTGTTTTTCGACTGCCGAAGGAGAGGAAAGGCACCATGCAACACATTCGGCTCCCTCTTTGCGGGACTCTTCAATCGCTTTTTCAAGTACTTTTCTGTGTCCTATATGTATCCCGTCAAAATTTCCGAGTGCAAAGACAGTCGGCATCGGCAAGAAAGGTATTTCCTTCCCCGTTTTAAGTTCGGTAAAAATCATAATGCTATTCGGGCACATAACAGTTCAAAATCAAATTACTTTGATAGCAAACATGGGGCAGACTTTGGAACAGTACGCACAAAGCACGCACCTGTCATGTCTGACCTTTGCCCTTCCTTCTTCAATATAAAGAGCGTTTTGTGTACAGCGGGCAACGCAGGTAGCGCACCCTTCGCAATAGTCCTCGATAAACAAAGCCCTCTTTTTCTTTTTAAGCGCCCGGGCGGCTTCTTTTGAAAATTTGCCGCATGAAAAATAGTCTATATCGGCATCTATTTCGTCCTCGGATTGCATGCCGACTGCAACGGCATCGACAAAGCCCGATTTCAAAACAAAATCAAACGCTTCTGCGGCAGATGAATAAAGGTGTCCTCCCGCAAGGCTTTTCATGCCGAAAACGCCTATTCCCATTTTGTGCGCTTCATTTATAGCCTGCGCCATTTCGTCACGTCCGCCGTCTGCAATGCCTATTCCCGCCTTGTTGAATATCGGATGGATAACATCAAGCTTAATCCCCCGATTTGCAAGGGTAATAACACCCCGTACAGCGGCAATATGATGCATTGACGCGCCGACCGCCTTGATAATTCCTCGGCTCTTACACTCGAAAAGATATTCAAGCGCTTCCATATGCCCCCTCAGGGTCTCGTACGATTCCTGCTCATGGAGCATAAATATATCAATAACGTCCCTGTCAAGCTCACGTCGCGCCTCTTCAACAGCTCCCGTTGCAAGTTCTCTTGTATATGCATACGTTTTAGTTGATATAACCGTCTTTTCGGGCGACTTTGAACGTTTCAGCGCCTCTTTTATTATGCTGTAATTCGCATAATACTGTGCCGTATCGGTGAAATTAATGCCGCTGTCAAATGCATATTTCAAAACGTCTGCGGCTCTGTCAAACGGAAGTGCCACCTGCATTGGGCTGACTGTCAGTGAACCGATGCACAGCTTTGTAACTTCAAGCCTATCGGTAAGTCTTACTGTCGGAAGAGACATTATCAGATTTTAAGATAGTTGCGTATGAGCTCTTCCATAAGCTCATCACGGTCAATTTTTCTGATAAGGCTTCTTGCGTTTTTGTGATTGGTGATGTAAGTGGGGTCCTCGGAAATAATGTAACCGACAAGCTGATTTATCGGGTCATAGCCTTTTTCAAGGAGCGCCTCATAAACGGACGCAAGCACCTGTTTCATCGACATTTCGGTCTCTTCGTGAATCGAAAAAGTCTTTGTGTTTTGGTTGTTGTCTTTACTCATTTTATATTCCTTTCACGCTTTTTTGCGTATTGATTTCTTTCTCTATTATCTCAATCATGCGTTTTGCCGCTGCAGACAGCGGGATGTTCTTGAGAGTCGCAATATACATACCTCTCGGCAAGATAGGCCTCTCAAGGTCAATCACCTTAAGCGCACCCTTGTCGATTAACGACCGTGCAAAGTCCTCGACAACCGGGGCAATGCCGATATTTCGGGATGCGAACTCGGCAACAAGGTCACTTGTGGCAAGCTCAATATCCGCTTTTTGAAGTGTCGGTATATTTCGACGAACATATTCCGCGGTACTTGTTTCCCCTTCAAGCATTATGAGAGGATAAGCACACAGCTCATCGGGCTTAACCTTCTTCTTTTCGGCAAGTGGGCAGTCGGGATGGCAAACAAATATATCCCTGACGGGCCGTACAAACCTGAGTTCGATATCCGGTGTCTCAAAACCGTAACCTGCCGATGTTATAACACCAAAGTCAATTTCCCCTTTTTTTAGAGCCGTCAGGGTTTTCGGGGATGGAGCGTTTGTAATGGTTATTTTAACGTCGGGGTAAAGCTTTCTGAAAACGCTTATATAATCCAAGAGGAAAAACCTAAGTGTCATATCGGACGCTCCGACGGTGAGGCGACCCGCTTTAAGATCAAGCAAATCCC
>CAZCSZ010000011.1:0-3096 GCA_964501305.1 uncultured Ruminococcus sp. | reverse complement strand
GGAGCATATCTTCGCCCGTTTCCATAAGCGACAGCGCCTTCGATGCGTACTCAAACAAAAGCACTCCCGCCTCTGTGAGCTTTATTCCTCTGCCTGTTCTGAAGAACAATTTGGCGCCGACTTCGCTCTCAAGTTTTGAAATATCCGCAGAGAGTGCAGGCTGACTTATGTACATGGCTTTTGCCGCTGAAGAAAAGCTGCCGTGCCTTGCTACCGCAACGAACGAAATGTATCTTGAAATATTGCCTGTCATAAGCCACTCCTTTCCGAAAGCAGACAGTCGGCAAACAAAGCCGTGTGCCGTGTCTTGCAAAGCTTTACGCTCAGCGACAATAATGTATCTTTGAACTAGACAGATGCTTTGCACCTATGCCTTGTTTTTATCTTTGAGCATTGCCGGCCTTTTTACGGTAAGATAAATAATCAAAACCGACATATCGGCAGGGCTGACTCCCGAAATTCTCGATGCCTGCCCTATCGACTTCGGGCGTATTTTCGACAGTTTTTGAACGGCTTCGATTCTGAGCCCGCCTATTTTTTCATAGTCTATATCCTCGGGAATAGCTTTGTTTTCGAGCTTTTCCTGCTTCTTTGCATCATCAAGCTGACGTTTGATATATCCCTCGTATTTGATTTCGGTCTGTACCGAAGTTGCGGCAGAATGAGACAATACCGGCATTTCACTGTCGATTTGCGAAAGCATTGTATACTCTATCTGCGGCCGTTTAAGTAAATCCGCCTCTTTTACTCCCGTTGTGATTTCGGAGCTTTGAACACTTGAAAGAAGTGCATTTACTTCCTTTGAAGGCGGCACAGTCTTTGTTCGGAGACGTTCTATTTCGTTTTCGATAATGCGACGTCTTTCTTTATATTCACGGTATCTTTCGTCACTTATAAGGTGCGCCGCTCTACCGTATTCACAAAGCCTCCATTCGGCGTTGTCCTGCCTCAATATCAAACGGAATTCTGAACGGGACGTCATAATTCTGTAAGGTTCCGCCGTGCCTTTTGTAACTAGGTCATCTATAAGCGTGCCTATGTATGAAGAATACCTCGGCAACACTACAGGCGGATTATTCAAGATTTTCGCCGCGGCGTTTATTCCCGCAACAAGACCTTGACATGCAGCCTCTTCATAGCCTGACGACCCGTTGAACTGACCTGCACCGTAAAGACCCTCAATATTTTTGAATTCAAGCGTATGGTAAAGCTGTGTCGGGTCGATACAGTCGTACTCTATCGCATAGGCGTATCTCATAATCTCGGCATGTTCAAATCCCCGAAGTGTATGGAGCATTTCGTATTGCACCTCTGCGGGAAGTGATGACGAGAAGCCTTGAAGATAAATCTCCTCTGTGTCCTGTCCCATCGGTTCAACGAACAGCTGATGGCGCTCCTTATCCTTGAATCGCACGATTTTGTCCTCTATGCTCGGACAGTACCGCGGGCCTGTTCCGTGAATTTGACCGGAATACAGCGGCGAGAGATGAATGTTATCGAGAATGGTTTTGTGCGTTCTTTCGTTCGTGTACACTATGTGGCACGGAACCTGTGTTATTCCATTGAGCTTTTTCTCATCTGTTCTGACCGAAAACGGAGTTATATAATCTTCACCGTACTGAGTTTCAAGCGCATCGAAATCGATACTCCTTGCATGTATTCTCGGCGGAGTGCCCGTTTTAAACCGTTGCATAACAACGTTGTGTTTCAGAAGAGACGGGGTAAGCCCCGATGACGGAAGCATTCCGTCAGGCCCCGACGAACGTTTGACGTTGCCGACGTGTGTTGTACCTCCGAGATATGTACCTGTTGACAGCACAACAGCTTTGGCACTGTAAAAACCTCCCGGTTCGGCAACTACTCCGACAACCTTGCACGTGCCTTTTGTGCTTTCGGTTACGATTTCACAAACCTCCGCTTGAATTAAGTATAAGTTTTCCTTTTTCTCAAGAGTTCGCTTCATTAAAGACGTATAAAGCTTGCGGTCTCCCTGAACACGTTTGGAACGTACCGCTGCTCCCTTTCCCGTGTTGAGAGTTCTCGACTGTATCGTTGCCGAATCAGCCGCAAAGCCCATTTCACCGCCTAAAGCATCGATTTCGAAAACGAGATGTCCTTTGCCCGTTCCGCCAATAGATGGATTGCACGGCATGTTTGCAACACCGTCAAGACTTATCGTAAACAAAGCGGTTTTAAGTCCGCAGCCGGCGCCAGCAAGAGCCGCCTCGACTCCCGCATGTCCTGCTCCGACAACTATCAAATCGTATTCACGGGAAACGCTTGCCGTTTCCGTAATACAGTTACCGTTCATATATCAACTCTCCGTAATTCGGGTACGCTGTCATGCGCCATACCCTTTTATTTTGTGAAAATCCCGTAAATTCGCCAACCGCTTCTTTCACTGTAAGTCGCAATAAGTCCGTCAGAGCGGTTTGAAATATAATCGTAGTTAAACGGAAGAACATAATTTCCGTCAGTGTCGACGGCGCAATACTTACCGGACGAATTGCGAATTACTCCAACTCCGCCGTGAAATGCGCCGGCATAAGTGTATTCGGGGTCAACAATCCACTTACCGAGATAATTCATGTACCCGTATTTGCCGTCTTTTTCAAGGAGAAGTATTCCGTCGGAATATCCCTTTAAATTATATCCTTGCGGTATCGGAAACTCGTCGCCGTTTGGGAAAATCAAAATATCTTTATCAATATTAACCCTGAAATCTTTGTATTCTTCAAGCTGAAATTGGTCGTAAGAAAGTTTACGGACACGCAAAAGCCCGTGATCGAAATACAAATGACCTATGCTGTCCTCGCCCTTGGAAAGAGGAAGAAGATATCTTTCGCTGCAATAGTCTTTAAGCTCGGTGCTGTAAACCTCCTTGCCGGAGTTGAACATTACATTACCGTAGGTGTCCAAAACACGGAGCTCGGCCGTTTCGTATTTAGCCTCTTCGCCTGTTATTTCGGGGTCATCGGTTACAACAACCGCATAATTCTCTCTGTAGTTATAGGCATACAGATACGGGAGTTTTTCTTCAATGTTGTATTCATCGCTCGGCGCCGTGCCGCTTTCAATAAGTTTCAGCTTTTCTTC
>CAZCSZ010000010.1:0-11599 GCA_964501305.1 uncultured Ruminococcus sp. | reverse complement strand
ATCCGAGACAGTGTAACAGTTTGAAAATGTTAAATTAAATTTACATCAATGTCAAAAGAATGCCGAAAAATCATGTGAAAAACGCCGGAACGGGCAATGTCAGCTGAAATAAAGTAAATAATATTTACTCAAAAAGCCGATGCGGGAAAGGAACGTTAAAAAAGCATACCGGCGCTTTCGATAAAAAAACACGCTGTTTCGCGTCTTGTTTTAGGCGTTTGTGCAATATAAAACAGAATATTCGGTATGGTATTATTCCGTTTTTCTTGTGATTCGGCATCTTGACAACTTTCGATAGGTATGTTATTATATATATGTCGTGAGGGCAGGCAACGCCCTCAAATTCCACTCAGGAGGAAAGTTCACATGAGACATTCCGTTTCCAAAAAGCTGATTGCACTTATACTCAGTGTACTCATGCTGATTGGCACCGTATCGGGAGCCTTTGCCGCGGAAGAGACGGCACAGGGTGACAGTACGGGAACACTCGTAACGGTAAGCGATGCGCTTACCTTTATTTCCTACGAATCGTATCTTACCAAATTCCCTGACAGGGAAGAGGCAAGGGCGAATTCGACAATCACGGTAGACGCAACCGAGTACGATGCGCAGAACACCGACGCCGAGGTTGAAATACAGGAATTTCTTGGCGTTCAGGGGCTTTACACACCTGCCACCGGCGATACGACATGGCGTTTTACCGTTGAAGAAGAAGGCTTCTATACGCTCAACTTCGATTACTGTGCGGTAACCGAAAAGACGGCGGATATAGAACGTGTTTTCTACATTGACGGCAAGGTTCCCTTCAAAGAAGCCCGTTATATTGCCATGACGAAAACCTGGACTTACAATTACAAATCCGACGGCACCGAGGGACGTGACGGAGTATTCGAGAAGGACGGCGGCGGTAACGAAATGAGGCCCGATGCCGTTTGCGAATCGGTATGGATGAACTATGAGATGACCGATTCCGACGGATACTACACAACACCCTTTGAGTTTTATCTCACGGCAGGCGAGCACACAATAACATTTGAGGCTATACGTGAAGAGGCTGTGTTCTCAAAATTCACTTTCGAGCCTTACGATGCTCTCCCCACATATGAAGAGGTTTGCGCCGACTACAGTGCAAAAGGATACAAGCAGGTAGAAAGCACGGTAAGCGTTCACATTAACGCCGAAGCACCCGCGGCGGTATCTCACTATACGATTTACCCCACGGCGGACGAATCGAGCGCCATAACGGAACCGCAAAGCCCGAACCTTACGATTCTCAATACGGTAGGTGGCGAAAAATGGGCGACCAACGGTCAGTGGATAAGATATTCTTTCTCCGCTCCGACAAGCGGACTTTATACCATATGCCCCCGTTTTAAGCAGAACCTCAAGGAAGGTATCTTTGTATCGAGAAGTCTCAAGATTGACGGAGAAATACCTTTCGAAGAAGCCAAGGCTATTCGCTTTAACTACGATAAGGATTGGCAGGTATCACCTCTTGCCGACAGCGAAGGCAATCCCTACCTCTTCTATTTTGAGGCGGGCGAGCACACAATGGAATTCGAAGTCAGCCTCGGCGATATGGCGACCATAATCCAACAGGCAAACGCCATTATGACGAGTATAAACAATGACTATCTTGCCATAACGAAACTGACAGGTCAGGAGGCAGACGTCAACCGTGACTACGGCTTTGCGAGAGTTATGCCCGAAACGATAGCGGACCTTTCCTATCAGTACCAAAACCTCAATCTTGTTATAAGAATGATTTCCGCGACGAGCGGAACAAAGAGCCAACTCACGGGTACACTTACGACACTTGCTGAGTTGCTCCGTAAAATGGGCTCGGACGAGTCGAAAATAGCGCCGAACTTAACCGAGTTGAAAGAACAGATATCCTCACTCGGTGACTGGATAAACGAAATGACGGCGCAGTCTCTCGAACTTGACTATATACTTATACAGCCTTCCGACGCATCTCTTCCGAGGGCGGAGGCTAATTTCGGTCAGTCTTTCATATTTGAAATACGTAAATTCTTCGCAAGCTTCTTCACCGATTACGACTCAATCAAGCTTGACGATCAAAACGGCGAGGGCTACGCAGGAGAGCTTGTTGTCTGGACTTCTGCCGGACGTGAACAGGCTATTATAATGAATAACCTCATTGCGAACGGTTTCACGAAGGAAACCAATATTGCGGTTAACTTGAAACTTGTAACCGTCGGAACACTTCTCCCCGCAATTCTTGCGGGAACGGCGCCCGATGTATCACTTGATGCGGGCAGCCCCATCGACTATGCGATAAGAGGAGCGGTTCTCCCGCTTAACGATTTCGACACCTTCGACGAGGTATGTTCCCGTTTCTCCGATTCGGCAATGATACCCATGACGCTTTACGGCGAATCTTACGCTATCCCCACAACTCAGAGCGTACCTGTAATGTTCTACAGAACGGACGTGCTTGCCGACCTCGGACTTTCGGTTCCGGAAACGTGGGACGATATAATGGCAATGATACCCGTACTTCAGTTTAACAATATGGCTGTTGGTATCCACGCCGACGTTACGACGTTCATTTATCAGCATGGCGGCAATTATTACAAAGACGAGGGAATGTCAAGCGGATTTGACCTTACCGAAACTCTCGATGCATTTACGGACTATTGCGAAATGTTCACGCAGTACTCGCTTGACGTAAACTTCAACTCGGTGAACCGTTTCAGAACGGGTGAGATGCCGATAGTCATTGAGGCATACACGCTTTACAACTCCATTGTCGTTTCGGCACCCGAAATTGCGGGTCTTTGGGAATTCACCCTTTGCCCCGGTTTACGCAACGAGGACGGAACGGTTGACCATACGGTTGTATCCGCCACAAGCGGCATTATGATGCCGAAGAGCGTAAGGGATAAGGAGCTTGCATGGGATCTTATGGATTGGTACACCGACAAGGAATGCCAGATAGACTACTCAAATGAAATGGTAGCGCTTCTCGGCCCCTCCGCAAAGACAACGCCCGCAAACCTTGAGGCATTCGAACAGCAGGCATGGTCGGCAAGCGAATTTAAGGTTCTCAAAGAATCGATTGAAAAGAGCGTTGCGGTACCGAGTTACCCCGGCGACTATATGACATTACGTAACATAAACTTCGCTTTCAATACGGTTTACACCGAAGGCAGCGAACCTGCGGATACGCTTCTCGAATACGTATCCTCCACTAACAAAGAACTTACACGTAAACGTAAGGAATTCCACTTGATGCAAAGCGACGAGTGGCAGGCGGTCAAGGAATTCACGGGTCTTGAAACGTTCACCGATTGGCGTGAATATGCGAAAGAGAATTCGATAGACAGCTACGAAACATGGATGAAAGACAACGGCGTTTCGACTGACGGCTTCGAAGATTGGCAAGATGCGGTCGCAAACGGCGAAACAACGCTTACCTACAAAGAGTGGGTAAGCGCCGATAACTGAGAAAGGAGATGAGGAAATTGGCAAAGAAACCGAAAAAGGACGTCAACAGCAAAGAAATGACGAAATTTCAGTGGACTTTATATCAAATGAAGGAAAACTGGGTAGGCTACGCCTTCACATTCCCTTTCATGATAATCTTCCTTGCGTTCACTGTTGTACCCGTCATAGCTTCGCTTTTCCTGAGTCTTACATCCTACAATATGATTCAAATGCCGTCATGGGTAGGATTTGAAAACTACGTTCAACTTTTCCTTGATGACGAACTTTTCATAACGGCTCTTAAGAACACACTCATTTTTGCGGTGGCAACAGGCCCCGCATCATACCTTCTCTCCTTCGTGGTAGCTTGGTTCATAAACGAGCTTCCTCCGAAATCGAGAGCATTCATCACACTCATCTTCTATGCGCCTTCGATTTGCTCGGCGTACACCATCTTCCAATATTTCTTCGACGGAGATGCATACGGCCTTGTAAACTCATGGCTCATGAAACTCGGCTTTATAGATGCACCGGTGCTCTGGTTCAGAGACGAACGGTACATAATGCCGCTCTGTATAGCAATAGCCCTTTGGATGTCACTCGGCACGGCGTTTCTGTCGTTTATCGCAGGTCTCCAGGGCGTTGACAGAAGTCAGTACGAAGCGGCGGCGGTTGACGGCGTAACTAACAGATGGCAGGAGCTTTGGTACGTAACCCTCCCCAACATGAAAAATCAGCTCATGTTCGGTGCCGTTATGGCAATTACGGGTGCGTTCGGCTTCGGCGACGTTGTAACACAGCTTGCGGGTAACCCGTCACAGGGATATTGCGCATATACTCTTTCCCACCACTTCGGCGAGTACGCAAACGTCAGATGGGAAATGGGATATGCGGCGGCAATAAGCTTCATTATGTTCCTTCTCTGTTACGGTGCAAACCAGCTTATAACAAAACTTATTTCAAAGGTAGGGCAGTGACATGGCAAAGAAACTGAGAACCAGAAAACACCAAGTCGTGCTCAACCGTTCGGCAGGCGGAGACGCGGCGATAAACTTCATGCTTCTCCTTTTGGGAGTGCTTATGTTCCTGCCGATGTACTATCAGCTTATAAACTCACTCAAACCGCTTAACGAGCTGTTTATCTATCCTCCGAAGTTCTACGTCGTAAATCCGACGTTCGACAACTTCAAGGATTTGTTCACACTTCTTTCCGACTCACTTGTGCCTTTCTCAAGATACGTTTTCAACACGGCGTTTATCTCGATTGTGGGTACATTCGGAAACCTTGTTCTTGCATCGCTCTGTGCGTATGCGCTCTCGAAGATGAAATTCCCCGGAAGGGATATGTTCTTCGGCCTTATAGTTAAGTCCCTTATGATTTCATCTGTTGTCGGCGGCCTTATTCAGTTCATTATATTAAGTAAGGTAAGACTTATCGACACTTATTGGGCGCTTATAATCCCCGCATGGGGCTCAACTCTCGGACTTTACCTCATGAAACAGTTCATGGAGTCCAACATAACGGATGCGGTTCTCGAAAGTGCGAGACTTGACGGAGCAACAGAGCTTCAGACATTCTGGCACATAGCAATGCCGATGGTAAAACCCGCATGGCTGACACTTATCGTTTACTCTTTCCAAGGACTTTGGAAACAGGGCGACAGTATGTTCATCATGAGCGAACAGTATAAAACTCTCGTTTGCGCAATGAATCAGCTCTTGTCAGCAGGCGTTGTCAGAACCGGCGCAACAGCGGCAAGTGCCGTAATACTCAACCTTGTACCCATTGCGGTATTCGTAGTCACGCAAAGTAAGATTATCGAAACCATGGGTTCAAGCGGTATGAAGGATTAAGGAGGGCGTAATATGAAAAGAATTGTTAAAATCTGTGTTGTGGCGCTCCTCTTTGCAATGCTCCTCACAACGGCGGCATCTGCGTCCTCGGCGTATGCGACATACACATATTCATCAAGTGGCTTCGTTCTCGAAAGCCCCGATGCGTACTCTGTCGACACCATAGTCGATTCAAAGTACATAGGCGTAAATCTTGCGAAACCCGTTGATATAGAAGTCGATTCCGACGGAAAAGTATATATAGTGGATGCCGATGCGGCGTGCGTATACATACTTGACAGTTTCTACAGGATAAGCTCAACAATCAGCACATTCAACAACGAGCAGGGCGTATCCGACGCATTTGCAAATCCGCAAGGCGTATTCGTAAACGACAGTTACATTTACGTTTGCGACACCGACAACTCAAGGATCGTAATGTTCGACAAGAGCGGCAATTTCGTAAAGACGGTCGCTCAGCCCGTATCCAACCTCTTCGAAGAGGATGCGATATACAAACCGATAGCAGTTGCAGTTGACGAATACGGCAGAATGTTCATCGTTTCTTCGACAACGTATCAGGGCGTTATCGTAATGGGCGACGACGGTTCATTCTACGGATTTATCGGCGCACAGGCCGTATCGGGCGGTTCCTCACTCGGTAAGCTTTGGGAAAAGCTCCGCAGTTCGTCTCAGAAAGCAAACGAGGACGAAAACGTATCGACGGAGTTCAACAACATTACAATAGATAAGGATAACTTCGTATACGTCACGACGGATACGATTGACGAAAACGCACAGCAGGCGGCAATAACTTCGAGTGACGGCACATACGCTCCCGTTAAGAAACTCAACGCATCGGGCGTAGACGTTCTCCGCCGTAACGGATTTTTCGCTCCTTCGGGTGAAGTCGTCGTTTCGACAAGCGCAACGGCAACGATAACGGGCGCTTCTCAAATCGTCGATGCGGCAGTAGGCCCCGAGGGCACATGGTCGATAGTCGACGCGAAAAGGTCGAAGATATTCACATACGACGCCGACGGTAACCTTTTGTTTGCGTTCGGTGACACGGGTAACCTCAAGGGTAATATGGCAAACATAGCCTCCATTACCTATCAGGACAACAAGCTTTTGGTGCTTGACAAATCCAACATAAACATCACCGTTTTCAGAAGAACGGAATACGGCGATATATTAATCAAAGCTCTTGAAAATCAGAACAACAGAGAATATGCATCCTCAGTCAATGACTGGAAGGAAATTCTCAAGAGAAACAACAACTTCGACGTAGCTTATATCGGTATCGGTAAAGCACTTGCCCGTGACGGTGAGTACGAGGAGGCAATGACGTACTTCAAGTATTCGCACGAGAAAGAGGGCAGATACGGAGATGCATTCCGTGAGGTTCGTAAGGAATGGGCATCGAAATACTTCATCGTAATCCCCATCGTTGCTGTTGCGATTATAGTTGCAATTACACTGTTCTTCGGATACGCCGGTAAGGTCAACAAGAGAGTATCCGTAAAGGTCGGGACAAAGACTTTGTGGGAAGAAATCCTCTTCGGATTTCACATTTTGGTTCACCCGTTCGACGGCTTCTGGGATTTGAAGCACGAGAAACGCGGAAGCCTCAGAAGTGCATTCATAATCCTTCTGTTCACGGTCATAGCGTTCTTCTATCAGGCAATCGGAACGGGATATGTTTTCGACCAAAAGAGCGTTTCGGAATACAGCAGCATTTACAGTTCAATCCTCTCAATAGCGGTACCCTTGATTCTTTGGGTAATTTCAAACTGGTGTCTCACGACACTGTTTGACGGCGAAGGCAAATTCAGCGATATATTCACCGCAAGCTGCTACGCACTTCTCCCGCTCCCGATGTTCATCATTCCCTCAACGCTTTTGTCCAACGTTCTCGTGACGAACGAGAAGGGCATAATTTCAATGCTTGTGACGATAGCGTACGCATGGTGCGGAATTCTTCTGTTCATCGGTATGATGTCAATTCACGGCTACAGCGTCGGAAAGAACATTCTCATCACAATCTGCACGATACTCGGTATGGCGGCTATTATGTTCCTTGCAATACTCTTCTCAACCCTCATGGTTAAGATAGTAAGCCTCATCTCGAATATCTGGATAGAAATATCCTATAGAATTTAAGGAAAGGAAGGTAGAATCAATGAAAAAATTCAATAAAGTACTGTCGGCCTTCCTTGCTCTTCTGTTCGTCGTTACCGCTTTTGCCGAGTTCGGCGTATTCAAGTCCGAAGCGGCATACGAGGATAAAATCGACGAAAACGGAAATCCGATAATCAACTATTTCACAAAGGTGTACAATACGCAAGAGCAGAAGCTTAACGATATGACTCTTTACAAGGAAATCGACGGCTATCAGATTTACGTTGAAGAGTTCACGGGCGAAATCGCTTTTGTTGACAAGTCCACGGGGAATGCGATTTTCTCAAACCCCTACGACGTTGCGACAAACGCACAGTCCAACTCGACAAAGCAGACACTTCTCTCGCAGATATCCTTAAGATATCAGGATAACGGCGTACAGAAGGAAATGAACAGCTACGTCGAAGCGGCACTTCGCGGACAGATAAAGACAAAGAACATTAAAAACGGTATCCGTATGGAATACACCATCGGAGAAATTCAGGTAACAAGACTTGTTCCGAGAAGAATTTCAAAGGAACGTTTTGAAACTCTTATAGTAGATAAGATAACAAGCGACTTCCACCGTGACAGACTGACCTCCTTCTATCAGCTCTACGATACGAGCGACACGTCACTGACGGAAACACTCGTAAAAGAGATGGAGGCTGCATTCCCGATTACAAAGAGAATGGCGATTTACGTTTGCTCGACGGAAATCACCTCAGCAGAGCTCAAACAGCTTGAAAGTATAATCAAAACATACTGTCCTCTCTATACATACGACGAGATGGACCAGGACCACAACGAAACGGACTACGTCGGTGTTGAAGTTGCACCGCCCTGTTTCAGAATGGCGCTTGAATATACGGTTGACAACGGAGACCTTGATGTCAGACTTCCCGCAAACGGCATAAGATTTGACGAATCGGTTTACACGCTTGATACAATAAGCGTCCTTCCTTACATGGGTTGCGGAAACGTTACGAACGAAGGCTATGCGTTTATTCCCGACGGTTCGGGCGCAATAATCCGCTATGCCGACGTTCAGGGCTCCAACAGCACGATATCGGGTCAGATGTACGGCCCTGACTTTGCATACCACAAGGTAACGGGTCAGCACGAACAGACAATGAGATATCCCGTATTCGGCAACGTGGTTAATATGAACTACTCGTATACCGAGGAGTCGTCATCGAACAAATTCGGACCTTCGACAGAGGGGAAGGGAGATACCGTAAACGTATCGAGAAAGCAGGGATATCTTGCTATAATCACCGAAGGCGACAGCATGGCGCAGATAATAGAGGAGCACAACGGACAGCTCAACAATTATCTCACCGTATATGCGAGATTTACACCCCGTCCGTCCGACACATACAATCTTGCGGATTCGATTTCGATAGGTGCGAATGCATCGTGGACAGTCGTTTCCAAGCGTAAGTATTCGGGAAGTTACAGAATTAAATATATTCTTCTTTCCGACGGCGAACGTGACGACGGCAATGTTTTCGAACCGACATATGTCGGCATGGCTAAGGCATACAGAAACTATCTTGAAACAAACGGCTTCATAACAAGACTTGAAAGCACGGATGTTGAAAAGGATATACCGCTTTACATTGAAACATTCGGTTCGATTGAGACCGCGGATCGTTTCCTCTCATTCCCGATTACGGTAGATACGCCTCTCACATCGTTTGAAGATATTGAGGCTATGTACAACGAACTCAGTGAGAACGGAGTCGGAAATATCAACTTCAAACTCACGGGATATACGAACGGCGGTCTTGACGCAACGTATCCCGCAAAGATAAGTTTCGTATCGGCACTCGGCGGAAAGAGCGGATTTAAGTCACTTCTCGACACCGCATCGGAAAAGGGATTCGGAGTTTATCCCGACTTTGACTTCGCTTATGTTGCCAAAACGGCATACTTTGACGGAGTAAACGCAAAGCGCGATGCCGTAAAGACGATAGACAGCCGTTACACATCGAGAAAGACTTACAACAGCGCAACTCAGAGTCTTGAAGATGATTACGCAAAGGCAATATCCCCTTCGAGATACGAATATTTCGTTGACAAATTCACGTCGGCGTACGAACCTTACGGTAACGCATCCCTGTCTGCATCGACTTTGGGTACGGCTCTCAACTCCGACTTTGACAAGAAGGACCCCTACAACAGAGTTGACTCGCAGAATTTCACGGTGGAAATGCTTGCATCTTTGAGGGAGTCGTTCTCTGACATTATGCTTGAAGGCGGCAACGCTTACTCAATACCGTATGCATCGCATATTCTTTCGGCATCGACTGATTCAAGCAATTACATGAAAGCAAGCGAAGCTGTACCGTTCGTCGGATTTATCCTCCACGGCTACACCAACTTCACGGGTGCGGCACTCAATATGGAAGGTGACGTTGCGTACTCGCTTCTCAAATCAATTGAAAACGGCGCCTCGCTCTATTATGTACTCTCTTACGAGAACACAAACGAGCTTAAGGAATCGGAGACTTACAACAAGTATTATTCCGTTGACTATCAGAACTGGAAAGACGAAGTTATAAATCAGTATGCGACGGTAAACGAAGCGCTCTCCGACCTTCAGACGACAATTATCGATAATCACGAGTTTGTATCGGCATACAGAGTGCCTTCCAAGGCTGACCTTGACGCCGATTATGCCGAAGCTGAGGCAAAGACAGCCGAGGCTGAAAAGAAACTTGCCGAGCAGATAGCAAAAGAAGAGCTTGACAAAAAGCTTGCGGAACGTAAAGGCGTACCCGCTCCCATTCCCGAAAAGAGAGTAAACACAAATTACACGGTAAACACAAAGACTACCGAAGATGGAACGGTATACAGTCCTGTTGATAAGTACAAGACAACAACCGGAACTGTTGTAAACGTAACTTACGAAGACGGCACAAGTTTCTTCATCAACTACAACACATACGACGTAGTCGTAAACTTCAACGGAGCTGATCACACAATAGGTGCTCTCGACTTCGTAAAGCTTGATTGAAAGGAGGCAAAGCAATGAATTTTCCCGCATCATCAAAAGGTAAAGGCAAGAACAAAAAAGCTATGGGCGCTCTCAAACAGATTACCAAGATAGTATCTCTTGACAAGAAAAAGGCAAGAGCAGGCTGGCTGTTTGTTCTTCCGTTCATCATCGGCTTTGCGATTATCTACATACCGATAATCTGGCAGTCGATATCCTTCAGTTTTTCGGAAATCAACTACATTCAGGGCGGCGGTTACATTACCGAGTTTGTAGGATTACAGAACTACAAAAACGCGCTGTTCAGCGATGCCTCGTTTTTGACAACGCTGACGAGCGGAATTGGTCAGCTTATACTTGAGATTCCGATAATCATCTTCTTCTCGCTGTTTGTAGCTATTCTGCTCAATCAGAAGATGGTGGGCAGAGCGGCATTCCGTGCGATATTCTTCATCCCCGTTATTCTTTCAACGGGACTTATAGCACAGATTGATGCCAGCAACACATTGGGAAGTTATATGTCGTCCTCCGATGCGACGATAGACACGGGCGGTACGAACTCGGCGGCTGAAATAGTTTCGTCGGTTGACATACAGGGTTTGTTCTCGAACATGCTTGTCGGCGGCGAGATTGCGGAAACCGTAACGGGATTTGTCAACAACATTTTTGATATCGTCAACCGTTCCGGTGTACAGATGCTTATATTCCTTGCGGGTCTCCAAGGCATTTCGCCTTCGATTTACGAATCTTGTCAAATGGAAGGCGCCTCCGCATGGGAGACTTTCTGGAAGATAACCCTTCCTATGATAAGCCCGATGATTTTGGTTAACTTCGTATACACGATAATAGACTCTTTTACAGCCGAATCAAACAAAGTAATGGCGTATATTTCAAGTGTATACTCGTCGGCAGGTAACGGCGGTCAGGTGCTTTCAAGCGCAATGAGCTGGATGTACTTCCTGATTGTAATTATCATAGTTGCGTTAGTTGCGTTTGTTGCAAGTAAGCTCGTATTCTACCAGAGAAGAGACTGAGAAGGGAGGACTGAACATTGAATAAAGCAGAAACGACCGCAAAGGTCAAAAGAGAGACTAAGAACTCGATTAGAGTTGAATTCGACAGGACTCCTTTCTTTGAAAGAATAAAGGCTAAGTA
>CAZCSZ010000009.1:0-11669 GCA_964501305.1 uncultured Ruminococcus sp. | reverse complement strand
TGATAGCGGGTATTTACCATCCCGATTCCGGAGAAATACTCGTTAAAGGCGAGCCTGTTTCAATTACGTCCCCGAAGGATGCCTTCGAATACAAGATAGGTATGATTCATCAGCACTTTAAGCTTGTTGATGTATTTTCCGCAACGGAAAACATAGTTCTCGGTATTGATGAGAAATCGTACAGCTTGAAGAATTCGATGAAGAAGGTACTTGAGATTTCGGAAAAATACGGGTTTGAAATCAACCCCAAAAAGAAAGTATACGAAATGTCGGTATCCGAAAAGCAGACCGTCGAAATCGTAAAGGTTCTATACCGCGGAGCCGATATTCTTATACTTGACGAGCCTACGGCTGTACTGACACCGCAGGAAACGGAAAAACTGTTCGCAGTCCTCAGACGTATGAAGGAAGACGGCAAGGCGATTATTATAATTACACATAAGCTTCACGAGGTTATGTCGATTTCCGACCGTGTTGCCGTTCTCAGAAAAGGAGAGTACATCGGCACCGTAAACACCTCGGAAACCGATGAAACGAGCCTTACCGAAATGATGGTCGGCAAGAAAGTCAGTCTCAATATCGACCGTGCCGACCCTGTAAATCCCGAAAACAGACTTTCAATTGAAAATGTCAGCTACGTAAATTCAGACGGAGTTAAAGTTTTGAACGGAGTGTCATTCAACGCAAACAGCGGCGAAATACTCGGTATTGCGGGTATTGCGGGCAGCGGACAGCGTGAACTTCTCGAATCTATTGCGGGACTTCGCCATCTTGACGGCGGTGATATTATATATCATGACCCGAAGTCGGGAAAAACCGAAGACCTGCGTGACAAAACTCCAATTCAAATAAGAGACCTCGGTGTCAGACTTTCATTTGTCCCCGAAGACAGACTCGGAATGGGCCTTGTGGGGAATATGGATATTATAGATAATATGATGCTTCGAAGCTACGAAAAGGGCAAATCGGTATTTATCAACCGTCAGCCTCCGCATGACTTAGCAGATAGAGTAATTAAAAGCCTTGAAGTTGCGACACCGAGCGCTACCACACCTGTCAGAAAACTTTCGGGCGGAAATGTTCAGAAGGTTCTTGTAGGCAGAGAGATTTCATCCTCTCCGACAGTTCTTATGGCGGCATATCCTGTTCGCGGTCTTGATATTAACTCCTCTTATCTTATATACAATCTTTTAAATGAACAGAAGGAAAACGGCACAGCCGTAATATTCGTCGGTGAAGACCTCGACGTTTTAATTGAACTTTGTGACCGTATTCTCGTTCTCAATGCCGGAAACGTTACCGGTATTGTCGATGCGAGAAATACGACGAAAGAAGAAATAGGTCTTCTTATGACTAAATCGTGCGGAGGTGACGGCAATGACTAAAACAGTAAAGCGTAAGCGTGAACCGCTTGTTTTCGTCTCGCGCAGAAGCGGTGTTTCCTTAGGATTCGGAATTGCCGTTCGTGCCGTTGCTATTTTGGTGGCACTTATTGTATGTGCTGTTGTTACGAAACTTATGACGGGTGACAACCCGTTGTCAATTTTTACGACCATAGCTCACGGAGCATTCGGCAAAGGACGTGCGCTTGTAACAGTTCACGATATTGCGATTTTGCTCTGCATTTCGCTTGCGGTTACACCTGCTTTCAGAATGAAGTTTTGGAATACGGGCGCAGAAGGCCAGGTGCTTATCGGCTGTCTTGCCACTGCTTTGTGTATGTTCACCTTAGGCGGCAGAGTGCCCGATGCGGTTCTCATAATCATTATGGTGCTCAGCGCTGTTTTGGCGGGTGTTGTATGGGGCGTTATTCCCGCATTTTTCAAAGCAAATTGGGGTACAAACGAAACTCTCTTCACTTTGATGATGAACTATGTCGCAACACAGCTCGTTGAGTATTTCCTTAAGGTTGCCGACAAAACCGGTTCCAATGTTGTTGGCCCCGAACTTCTGTCTCACGGATGGTTTCCCAATTTGTTCGGCGTAAAGTATCTTCTCAACATTATAGTTGTCGCTGTTATTGCGGTAATAATGCAGATTTATCTCAAATACAGCAAGCACGGCTATGAAATATCCGTTGTCGGTGAAAGCGAAAACACAGCACGCTATATAGGCATCAACGTCAAAAAGGTAATTATACGTACAATGGCGGTATCGGGTGCCGTATGCGGTCTTGCGGGTCTTTTGCTTGTCGGCGGTTCTTCGCACTCAATTGACTCAAATCTCGTTGACGGACGCGGATTTACCGCTATCATGGTATCGTGGCTTGCCAAATTCAACCCCGTAATCATGGTACTTACCTCGCTTCTTATAGTATTTCTCGAACGCGGTGCCGATGAGGTTACGTCCAAATTCGGTCTTAACAGTGATTTTGCGGATATCCTTACGGGTATTATCCTGTTTTTCATAATCGGATGCGAGTTCTTTATAAACTACAAACTCCATTTTAACTTCAAAAAGAAAAACACTTGCGAGAAGGAGGCTGAATAGTATGTTCGGAACTGTAATAGGCTTTTTGCAACGTGCAATTTTACAAGGCACACCCTTGCTGTTCGGTGCCACGGGAGAGATTATAACCGAGAAATCGGGTAACCTCAACCTTGGAATCCCCGGAATTATGTACATAGGAGCAATTTCGGGTGTAATCGGAGGGTTTTTCTATCAGAACAATACATCGAGTGTTATTCCCGCACTCGCACTCCTCATACCGCTTGCGTGCTGTCTTTTGGGGTCGCTTCTCGTTTCACTGCTTTACTGCTTCCTGACGGTAAATCTCAAAGCAAATCAGAATGTAACGGGACTTGCCATTACTACCTTCGGCGTCGGGTTCGGTAACTTCTTCGGCGGTTCTCTTATTAAAATCGTCAAGAGCGATGTTCCCTATCTTGCTCTCGTCAACATAGCGAAGGCGTTCAAAACGACTCTTCCTTTCGCAAACGGAATGGGTCAGCTCGGCCAGCTTTTCTTCTCCTACGGTTTTATGGTTTATCTTGCGGTAATTCTTGCTGTGGGTACAGGCATTTTCCTTAAGAAAACAAAAACGGGTCTCAGACTTCGTGCAGTTGGCGAAAACCCCGCAACGGCAGATGCGGTCGGTATCAATGTTACAAAATACAAGTATTTCGCAACATGTATCGGCGGTATGATAGCAGGCCTTGGCGGACTGTTCTATATCATGGACTACAGTAACGGAATATGGTCGAACAACGGATTCGGCGACAGAGGTTGGCTTGCCATTGCGATTGTAATATTCGCAACGTGGAAACCCACAGTTGCAATTGCGGGTTCTTACCTATTCGGAGCGCTTTATATACTGTTCAATTACATAAATGTTCCGATGCAGGTCTTGCCGCTCATACAGATGCTTCCCTATGTGGTTACAATTCTCGTTCTTATAGTAGTCAGTATGCGTAAAAAACGCGAGGACCAACCTCCCGCTCATCTCGGTCTTTTCTATTTCAGGGAAGACAGATAACGGCAATGACGATATTCTAATATCAAAGCGGCAGTTCCGATTTAACGAAACCGCCGCTTTTTGTTAAAAAAACGAATGCGGAACAAATCTTTGCTGTTTTTTAACCGCTTATATGTTAGAATAAAATCGGAGGGTCAAATGAAAGTCGGAAGAATTATTAACAATCTGATTATATGCCTTGGTGCATTGCTCGTCGCTTTTGCCCTCGGTGTTCAGTTTCAAAAACTTGACGTGGAGGAGCATATCACGACGGTATTCGTGTTTGCCGTGTTCATGATTTCGCTGTTTACGGACGGTTACGTCTACGGTGTCGTGTCGGCGTTCTTCGGTACTGTTGCCGTAAACTACGCTTTTACATATCCGTATTTCACTATAGATTTTATAAATTCGGTCAATCTCATTTCAGGCGTTATAATGGTTGCCGTGTCGCTCATTACGAGTTTGCTCGTCACCAAAATCAAATATCACGAATCAATCAAAGCCGAAAGCGAGAGGGAGAGAACAAGAGCAAATCTTTTACGTTCTGTATCTCACGACCTCAGAACTCCGCTAACGACAATAAGCAGTGCAAGCTCGGTGCTTATCGAAAACGGAGACGCTCTTTCCGAAGAAAAGAAAGAAGAAATGTTGTTCGGCATAAGAGAGGACTCGGAGTGGCTTTTGCGTATAGTTGAAAATTTGCTTTCGATTACGAGAATCGATAACGAAACGATGAGGATATCAACAACTCCCGTAATACTTGACGAACTTATAGATTCCGCTGTAAAGAAATTCAAATCAAGACACGGTTACAATAAATTAATGCTTGAGCTTCCGTCAGAAATCGTGATTATACAGACTGACCCCGTGCTTATCGAACAGGTCATAATAAATTTGCTTGAGAATGCGGTTTATCATGCTAAGGGTATGACCGAACTTCATTTTCGCGTTTTCACGCTCGGGAACAGGGTAAATTTCGAGATTGCGGATAACGGATGCGGAATTGACGAGATAAAAATAAAACGCTTGATTTCGGGTGCCTACGAGGCTCATATCGATACATCGGCGGAAGAAAAACGGTTTGCGGGAATAGGACTGTCCGTATGTGCAACTATAATAAAAGCGCACGGGGGCACTCTTACCGCCGAGAACAGAAAAGGCGGCGGCGCGCTGTTCAGATTAACGCTTGACAGAGAGGAGACACCTGAATTTGACTTTCAACAACAAATATAAGATACTTCTTGTCGAGGACGATGCCAATATTCGTTCCGTCGTCGGAGCCATACTTGAAACAGACGGATACAGCGTAATAACGGCGGAAAGCTGTGCGCTTGCCATCAGTATTTTTTTATCGCATCTGCCGGATGCGGTAATACTTGACCTCGGACTGCCCGACAAAGACGGAGGGTATTTCATTAAATATATAAGGCAGAATTATCTGACGCCGATAATAGTGCTTTCGGCACGCACTGACGAGACTGACAAAGTGTCGACTCTCGATTGCGGCGCAAACGATTATATTACAAAACCGTTCGGTGCGGCGGAACTTCTCGCAAGGGTACGGGGAGCTATAAGGATTGCCCGTCAAAGAGAAAACGGAAAAGCATATGAACAGGGAATATTCAAACTTAAAGATCTCGAAATAAACTACGATGCAAGACAGATATTCGTCGGAGACAAAGAGATTAAAGTGACCCAAACAGAATATAATATATTGGCTCTTCTTTCCGAGAATTGCGGAAAAATGATGACGTATGCATCCATTGTCAAAGGTGTTTGGGGATACTGTGACGACGGCAGTGTCAAAAAACTGCAGGTAAATATGGCGAATATCCGCAAAAAATTCGGAGTGAGACCCGGCGAGGAATGGTATATTACAAATGAACTCGGAGTTGGGTACAGAATGAACGGAGAGAGATAATATGGGTTTAACTGAATTTTTAAGTCAGGCCTTGCACAACCCCATGCTGTGCGTATCGGCGCTTTTGACTTTGGGAGTTATACTTGTCAACGGATGGACGGATGCACCGAACGCAATAGCGACGTGTGTGTCCACAAGGGCGATAGGCGTTAAAAAGGCAATTGTAATGGCGGCGATATTTAATTTTTTAGGTGTACTCGTGATGACATCGATTAACGCCTCGGTTGCAATGACGATTTATAATATGGTTGATTTCGGAAACGATGCCCGCACATCGCTGATTGCTCTGTGTGCCGCAATGGCAGCAATTGTAATATGGGCGACTGCCGCGTGGTATTTCGGCATACCGACGAGCGAAAGTCACGCTCTCATTGCCGGCATTTCGGGCGCTGCCGTTGCTATTCAAAACAGTTTTTCGGGGATTAACATTTCCGAGTGGATGAAGGTAATATACGGCATTGTACTGTCAACGCTTCTTGGCTTTGTTCTCGGTTTTTTGACGTCGAAACTTACCGTGCTGTGCTTTAAGAACCGAAATCGTCTGAAGTCCGAAAAATTCTTTTCCGGTGCTCAAATTGCAGGCGGAGCTGCAATGGCATTCATGCACGGCGCTCAGGACGGGCAGAAGTTCATGGCGATTTTTCTTCTCGGAGCCGCTCTTTCAAACGGGAATGCCGAAGTAACAACATTTACGGTTCCGCTGTGGCTTATGGTTATGTGTTCTGCTGTCATGGGGCTCGGTACGTCAATCGGCGGATACAGGATTATTAAATCAGTCGGTATGGACATGGTTAAGCTTAAACCGTACCAAGGCTTTGCCGCAGACCTTTCAGCGACTGTCTGCCTGCTTCTTTCGTCGGTTACGGGCATCCCTGTCAGCACAACACATACAAAAACAACAGCTATTATGGGCGTTGGAGCCGCAAGAAGAATGAGCAATGTCAACTGGAGTGTCGTAAAAGAGCTTGTTTTGACATGGGTATTCACTTTTCCCGGATGCGGACTTCTCGGTTTCGGAGTGGCTAAACTGTTTTTACTGATTTTCGCATGACTTTAAGGAGATTATAAATGGCAAGAAAGAGTAACGATTATTTTGAACTGATTAAGAAACAAACCGCTTACAGTGTTGAAGCATCCGACCTGCTTGAAGAAATACTTTGTAAGTTCAATTCCGAAAGTATTAACGCCTACCGTTCACGTATGCATGAAACGGAAAGGCTTGCCGACGAGGTTCACCACGACATACTGAACAAGCTGTCAACGGAATTCATTACGCCGATTGACCAGGAGGATATTCTCCGTCTTGTACAGATTATCGATGATATCACAGATGCTATCGACGAAGTGATTTTGGATGTATATATGTACCATGTTGACGAAATCCCCGTTAAAACTGCCGAGCTTTCGAAGATTGTAAACAGGTGCGTTAAATCTCTTGACGAGGCCGCAGCCGAACTCAAAAACTTCAAAAAGCCGGAGAAGCTCCGAGCGCTTTTGGTTAAGGTAAACGATATTGAAATTGAAGCTGATACAGTATATGCGGATGCGATATACAATCTGTTCGGGTCAAATTCCGATATGAAGGCGCTTTTAGGCACAAAGGCAGTATACGAAGGGCTTGAAAATTGCTGCGATTTGTGCGAGCATGCCGCCGACGTCATAGCGCAGGTTATTATAAAGAACACGTAAAGCTTTATAAATAGAATTTGCCGCCAGTTTGGTTTCCGAACGGGCGGCTTTTTATATGAGCTTGTGCGGAAAACGCAATTGTAATTTCGGTTTTGCTTTCGGCGATTTTTATATGACGTCTTCGACCGAAAGAAAGTCGGAAACGCCCCGTTTACGAATAATTAACCGTGGTGGCTTGAAAAATCACATAACGTTCAGCAGACAGCATATAACGTCAAAACAGAAAAAGATAAGTGTCCTGAAGAGAATAACGGGTTGTCGGTTTAATATGTTTTTATGCAAAGTTGACAGCCGGCGGATTAAGTGGTAAAATAGAACCGTAATCCGACGGATGATGACATTTTTCACATTGGGAGTCTGAAATGGTAGTAACTATCAGTAAAGATATAGGCGAGAATTCGTTTCGTAAAATTGTAAAGTGGATTGAAAATCACAATGTTAAAATCAAAACTGTTGAGAGTGACCTTCACACCGTAATGGTACTGACGGGAGACACTGCTCTTATCGATGAGAATATCCTTGCGGGTTTTGATGGGGTGGTCAATGCCTTTCATTTAAGCGAGAGCTATACCGCCACATCGAGAAAATACAGAAAAGGTGATACCGTAATTGAAGTTGCGCCGTTCGGTGAGAGGGTAACTGTCGGACGAGGACTCTGCTTTATTGCCGGGCCTTGCTCGGTAGAAAGCGAAGAACAGATAGTCGACGTTGCGAAAAAAGTCAAAGAGGCGGGTGCTTCCATTCTTCGCGGCGGCGCTTTTAAACCGAGAACCTCTCCGTACTCGTTTCAAGGACTCCGAGAAACGGGTATTACGTATCTTGAAACGGCAAGACGTGAAGTGAAAATACCCGTGGTGTCCGAAATTATGGATATAAGACATATAGACTTTTTTGAGAATATCGACATATTGCAAGTAGGTGCACGAAATATGCAGAATTACGAACTCCTTAAAGAGCTCGGAAGGACAGATAAGCCTGTATTACTCAAAAGAGCGCCGTCAGCTTCAATTGATGAGCTTCTTATGAGTGCTGAATATATTATGTGTAACGGCAATGAGAAAGTAATTCTTTGTGAGCGTGGAATTTGTTCGTTTGAGAAGGAAACGAGGAATACTCTTGACCTTGCTGCCGTTGCGCTTTTAAAGAAAAGAACACACCTTCCCGTAATAGTCGATCCGTCTCATGCGACGGGAATTGCGGGAATTGTCGAGCCTATGTCGCTTGCTGCAGTCGCAACAGGTGCCGATGGGGTTATGACGGAGGTTCATTCAAGGCCCGAAGACGCTCTGTGCGACGGAAAACAGTCAATAACGCCGGATCAATTGAAAGATATCGTAAGCAAAGCGTCAAATGTAAAAAAAGCAATCGGACGATAGAATAATTTACAAGTGCCTAAAATAATTTTACAAGTGTAGAAAAAAGGATTAATAATGATAACGGGATTTAAAGACAGAAGATACGCTCTTGTCGGGAAAAGCCTTGGGCATACGTGGTTTAACAGGCTTCACGGGATGTTTGCGGATTACGCTTATGATGTTGTTGAAATATCTGACGGTGAGCTTGAAAGGGTACTTCGCAGTACTGAATACAGCGGATTTAATATTTCCTCTCCGTACAAAGAAAAGGCATTGGCGCTTCTTGATACGGTGACTGACAGAGCAAGGGAACTCGGCGGAGTGAATGTTATATACAGAAGAGACGGAGCTCTTATAGGCGATAACACGGACGGAGTATGCTTTGAAAGGCTTCTCTCCAAAAACGGCATAATGCCGAAGGGTAAAAAGGTTCTTATATTGGGCTCGGGAGGAATATCGAGGGCTGTCCGTTCAGTAATGCTGAAACTCGGCGCCGCGGAAATCGTGACTGTTTCAAGAAGCGGCAGCGACAATTATCAAAACCTCGATATTCACGACAACGCACACATAATTGTCAACACAACTCCCGTCGGACTGTTTCCCGACGTTGAGTCGTCACCCTTGTCAATCCGCTATTTCGGCGATTTGGAAACTGTCATTGACACGGTTTACAATCCGAGCAGAACGGAGCTTATGCTTGAAGCGGAGTCGCTTGGGGTACGCACTGTCGGCGGTGTCGAAATGCTTGCATATCAGGCGAGAACGGCATGCGAGCTTTTTACCGAAAGAAAGATAAGTGAGATCGCGTGTCAAAAGGTGATGAATTCGATTTCGGTTGAAATGAAGAATATAGTACTTGTCGGCATGCCGGGGTGCGGGAAGAGCACGGTTGCAAGGGAGCTTGCCAAATTCACATGCAGAGAAGTAATAGATACCGACAGTGCGGTTGAACAGACTGTCGGAATAAGTATTCCCGAAATATACGAGATTTACGGTGAAGATTATTTCAGAAAATGCGAGTCTGCCGTAATCAAGGGAGCATGTTTCGGTTCGGGAAGCATTATTGCGACGGGTGCGGGAGCAATTCTCAGAGAGGGAAACATAAGAGAGCTTCGCAGAAATTCGGTTGTTGTCTTTTTGAGACGTGACAGTGAGAAGAATATTTCCGATATCAAAACGGGAGCTGTATCGGTGCTTTATAAAGAGAGAATACCGCTTTATCTTGCCGCGTCCGATGTCGTTGTCGATTTGTGCGCCACGCCGCGTGATACGATGAAGGCAATACTTCATGCAATATATGCCATAAGCTGAAAAAAGCACGTCACCTCTGTTTGAAGTGACGTGCTTTTTGCCGTGTATCAGTCGACGGTAGCTTCTTTAAGAATTCTGTCTTCGGCTTCTTTACACCAAAGTCCGTTTGATTTTTCACAAATCTTTGCAAGGTCCGAGAACAGCTCTGCATATTTGCCGCCCTCGGATGCTTTCTTTTCGAAATCGGCTATTGCGGTCAAGGGGAGTTCAACGTGAGTGTAAATAAGCTTTTTACCGCCCGGAATATTCGGAAGGCTCAAAGTTGTTTCAGCATCGGCGTTAAGGCCACCTATATGAGTAATCATGCCTGCAGGATTGATAAGACCTTGTTCCATAAGTGAAATGGATTCTTTCATATCGTCAGTGTTTCCGCCGCTTGTCCCGACTATGTGTGTTGCTCCGTAATGAACATTGTAGAAATTAAATGAGGCGGAGAATTCGGGATTTGTCGGTCCCGCAAAGAAATTAAGGCATCCGTCTCTCGCAAGAAGCGCATCCGCCATTTCGACAACGGGCTTCACGGGAGCGAAAACGAAGACGTCGTCAAAACCTTTGCCGTCCGTCAGATTTCTTATATATTCGACGGGGTTGTCGATTTTTCCCGTGTTAAGATATACGAGTGTTGTCCCATGTTTTTTTGCGTCCTCAACCGTAACAAGCGATGCGGCACGTTCGAGTCTTGCATCGTCAAGGTCCGTAACAACGAGAAGTCGGGGCGCTCTGCCGCCGTGTATCGCATAGTCGACAGCACCGAGACCCATAGGCCCCGCACCTGCCAAAATTGCCATGTTTCCACCTTTTACGGTGCCCATATCGTGAATATAAGTGCCGGGTTTAATGTGATAGTTGGCGTGAAAACCGCCGACAATACAGCTCATGGGTTCTGAGAGACTTCCCCAGAAGAATGCGTCGCCGTTATAGGGGAGCAGACAACCGCATTCCATTACTTCGTTGGGTATTATAACGTAGGTTGCACCGCCTCCGATGTTTCGATATGAGTAACCGGGAGCCGAAAGCGAACCCTTGTAATTAAGTGCGGGTTGAATTGCAAACCTGTCACCCGCTTTGAAATCGTTTTTCCACTTCGAACCGACTCTGATTATCTCTCCGCAGAACTCGTGACCGAGAATTATGGGGTTTTCCTCGACGTTGTCGGGTACTCTTTTGTGGTTTTTACCTTGCAGAGCGGCTTTGTGAGATGACATGCATATACTGTCACATACGACTTTGGCGAGTATTTCGTCCTCTTTCATTTCGGGAAGGTCGAAGTATTCTGTTCTTATATCGTTCTTTCCGTAAAGTCTCATAGCTCTTGTTTTCATATTATTATGCCTCCGTGGGTTTAATGCTTAAGTTCGGTAAATCCGACTTTGCGCTTTACTTTCGAAATTGTTCTGAATGCGGCACGGCCTGCCTCCTCGGCGCCCTTTGCCATTATCTCTTCAAGATACTTTTTGTCTGACGACAGTCTCGCAAATTCGTCTCTAACACCGCTTAAAGAATCGGCGACGGTTTCTCCGACCGCAAGTTTGAAATCTCCGTATCCGCGTCCTTTGAATTCCGCCTCGATTTCGTCGAAATTCTTGCCTGTAACCGCACTGTATACGGACATTAAATTCTCAATGCCTTCTTTGCCCTCTCCTCTGCAGACTTCGCATCCGGAATCGGTGACGGCCCTTTTGAACTTTCTGATTATTGTATCACGGTCGTCAAGTATTCTTATGACGGCGTTTTCGTTTTCGTCGGATTTGCTCATCTTCTTTGTCGGCTCGGCTAGAGACATGATTTTAGCTGAACTCTTCGGGATAAAAGGTTCGGGAACGACAAAGGTGTCGCCGTATATTCCGTTGAAGCGTCCTGCAATATCACGTGAAAGTTCAAGGTGCTGTTTCTGGTCGGCGCCTACGGGAACAAGCTCTGTCTGATACAGAAGTATATC
>CAZCSZ010000008.1:0-11690 GCA_964501305.1 uncultured Ruminococcus sp. | reverse complement strand
GTTCAGCGATGCGCTTTATTCGGAAGATGCTGTAGCGGGCGGAGTCAGCAAACTTGTATCTACATCGGAATCCGGCGTCTTTGTAGTTTACTACGACAGCGACAGCGATTTTACGGCATGGAAGGCCGATGTTGACACGGCGCTCAGAGAAAAGGATTATAATGAAGATTATAAAGAGATGAGCGAAACCTATGCCGTAACTGTAGTTGAGGAAAAGGTAAATTCGGTTGTTCCCGTAACGCTTTCGTCCTCTTCGACATCTTCTAACTGACATAGCAAAGCAATGCCAAAGGCACTCCGTGCGGAGTGCCTTTTTTCAGCACTGCAGCACCCTCTCTGAGGACTTGTGCATTTTTGCGAGTGGTTATGAACGTTGCGAGACGAATTGTGCCCGTAAAACGCGTTGTTGCGGCTTAAAACGTCGTTTTGTACGGGGTTATACATCGGGCGGCGAAAAAGCTCTCTAATAAAACTTCGGCGCCGCATTTTGCGGCGCCGATTACGGTTTATTCCGGTGAGACGTTGTCGTTAACTTCTATGAATTTTGTAAACTGAGCTTGCCAACCCATTGTGACTGTTGCAACGGAGCCGTGACGGTTCTTTGCTATATCGATATCGACATAATTCAGTGCATCGGCTTGCTTATCGGGGTCGGTCGGTGTGGGGTGAGAGAGCAGGAATACTATATCGGCATCCTGTTCTATTGCACCTGAGTCTCGGAAGTCGGCAAGTGTCGGCTTTTTACTCAAATTACCGCTTCTCTTTTCCGATTCACGGTTCAGCTGAGCACATGTCAGCACGGGAATTGCAAAATCCTTTGCCATGAGCTTGAGATTTCTTGATATTGCGGCTATTTCGTTTGCCTTGTTGTCGGAACTTCTTCTGTCTTCTTTCTCTCCTTGCATAAGGCCTAAGTAGTCGATAATGACAAGCCCGACGTCGTCGGTTCTACGAAGCTTTGCCTTCATGCTTGAAGCGGTTGTTGCGGTTGAATCGTCAATAAGTATCTGACATGCGGACAGTCTGCTCGCCGCCTGTCCGAGTTTCGCCCATTCCTCAGGGGAAAGCTGTGCCGAACGGAGTTTTGTCGAGTCAATGTTTGCTTCGCTTGCGAGAAGTCTTGTTGCAAGCTGCTCCGCTGACATTTCAAGAGAGAAAACACACACCTTTTTATTTGGATTTCTCATTGCCGCATTGACAGCTATATTCATAACGAAAGAGGTTTTACCGACACCCGGACGTGCTCCGACGAGAACGAAGTCTCCTTTGTTCATGCTGACTATAACTCTGTCCAAGAGCTGAAATCCCGTTCTTACACCGATTTTGTCCGGAGACATAGTTTTGGTCTCGCTCAGTCTTTTAAACGTCTGCGCAAGAGCATCTTTAATGTGTATGAAGTCATGATTTTCGCGGCTGTCGGATATTCTGTATATTCTGTCCTCGGCTTTTTCAATCAGCTCTTTTGAATTGTACTTTTCCGCATAGGCGTCGTTTGAAATATCGTCGCATGCGCTTATGATTTGTCTTGAGATGCTCTTGTCAAGGACGATTGCGGCGTAATCTTCGGCGTTAGATGCCGTAGGGACCGCATTGTAAATTGCGTTTATGTACTCTTTACCGCCCGATTCCGTATACACTCCGGACTTTACCAATTCATCGACGAGAGTAACGATATCGATATCGCGACTCTTGACGAACATTGCCTCCATTGCTCTGAATATTTCCTTATGTTCGGAAATATAAAAGTCGTTTGAGGTAATCATTCCGATAATGCTGTCAAGACTGCTTGGTTTTCTCAGTATGGAACCAAGGACCGCCTGTTCGGCTTCCGCTGAAAACGGAACGGTTGCTTTGTAATCTTCGTTCATTTTATTTCCCTGCCGTTCAGCTGAATACTACGACTGCGATTTTTCCAACGATTTCGGGATAGAGTTTCACGTCAAATGCGTATGTACCGAATGCTTTGATAGGGCCGTCGGACACGATTTTTCTTCTGTCAACTTCGATTCCGTGCTGTTTTTTAAGTTCTTCCGCTATATCGCTTGTCGTGACGGAACCGTAAAGTTTACCGTCGGCGCCTGCGTTGCTTTTGATTTTGACAACAACGGATGAAAGACGTTCTTTAAGTTCGTTTGCTGCCTTCTTTTCCATTTCGACTTTGTGAGCCTTGGATGCTTCCTTGTTTTTGATTTCGTTCATTGCCTTTGCATCCGCTTCAATTGCAAGTCCTCTGGGCAAGAGATAGTTTCTCGCATACCCGTCGGAAACATTGACAATTTGGTCTTTTTTACCTTGGCCCTTGACATCTTTAAGTAAAACAACTTTCATAACGTAACTCCTTTTCTTTATCTTGAATATGAATTTGCGGTGATTTTGTTTGTCATGTCGGTATCGAGATATTTGTCTATTGCAGCCTTCAGCATATCGACTACCTCGTCCATTGACATATCTTTTATTTGTGCGCCTGCCGAGTCGAAGTGCCCGCCTCCGCGAAGCTCTTCAAGTATCAGCTGAACGTTGATTGTGCCGACACTGCGTGCCGAAACATGGATTGCATCTTTAATTCTGATAAGAACAAACGATGCCTTAATTCCTTCAAGTTCAAGCAGCTTGTCTGCCGCTCTTGAGGCAGGAATGCTGTCATCGGTGTCACCTATTCCGTTTCCGACCGATATTGCGGTTGTGTCGCGGTAAATAAATACATTTGAACGGAATTTGTTTTCCCTTTCGTATTCGGCAAGTGAGGTTTTGAAAAATTCCTGTACGGTTGAAATATCGGCTCCGCGGTCTTTAAGGTAAAGCGCCGCACTGAATGTTCTTGTACCGGTGTTCTTTTTAAACTGATTTGTGTCGAGAAGTATTCCCGCAAACAGAAGGTCGGCTTCACATGGGAGCAACATCTCATCCGGCAAAACCTGTTCGAGCATTTCGCAGACAAGCTCGCAAGTGGCGGAGGCCGAAGGCTCAATATAAGTGATAATAGGTTCTTTTGTAAATTCCGCTGTTTTTCTGTGGTGGTCTATAATGACTAATTTCTCACAGCTTTCCGCAAGTAAAGGTTCTTCGTATACTGCCGGATTGTTGACGTCGGCTATGACAAGCAACGTATCCGGAGTAACCATATCGACGGCGGCTTCTCTGTTGACGAGAACGGCGTTATATTTTCCTTCATCCTTTATTCTGTCGAGGCATTTTTCAATGCCGCTGTAAGAGAAGTCGGTTACAATATTTGCTTTGACTCCGCAGAACTCGGCAAGCTTCGCAACACCGATGCAGGCGCCGAATGCATCGAAGTCGGGACGTTTGTGTCCCATTATTATAACATTGGAAGCCTCGGAAATCAGCACGAGAAGCTCGTTTGCGACAGTTCTTGCACGTACCTTTGTTTTTTTCTGAACTGTTTTTGTTCTGCCGCCGTAAATACTTTGTGTGCCGTCCCTGTTTTTGACTACAGCCTGATCGCCGCCGCGTTGCAATGCGGTTTCAAGAGCTGCCTGCGCGCCCTTTTCTTTTTCCGCAAGGGTGCCTTCTCCGTTGTAAATTCCGATCGAAACGGTAATCGGAATGCTTCCCTCTCCGACCCGTATACTTCTGACTTTGTCGAGAACATCGAAACCGTGTTTTTCAAACTCATAGAACATTTCGGCTTCAAAAATGAAGATATATCTGTCATGCTGATATTCTTTGAGTATTCCGTTTGCCTCAGCCGCCCATGTGCGCAGAACCTTTTCGGCGGCAGATGCGGAATTTCTGTATTCCTCCTGCTCGTGGCGTAAAAGCTCGTCAAGGTTGTCCACCATGACGTAAGCCACAACGGCGGTGCGCTCTTCAAGTCGTTTTTTTGTGTTCTCAAGCTCAGTTATGTCGGCAAGAGAATAGAGGATATAATCTCCGTCTCCCGCTGAAATCGGCTTTTTGTCAACGGAGTATATCTTTTCAAAATATGCCGCATACACTTTTTCTTCCTGCTCCGTAAAGCTCAAAACATCTCCGACGGAGCAGCCGCGAAGAGGGCCTGTACGTTTGAATTCCTCTTTTGATGCTTTATTGTACCATATAATTTTTCCCTGACCCGATTCGGCAATGAGGGCTGGGTACGATACCGACGACATGGATGTCAGCATTATTTCTCCGAGAAGCGGATGGAGAGACGATTCCTTCGTTTCAAGGTCGATTTTGGGTTTTAATATGATTGTTACGACCGTGACGGCAATCAAATAGAATACACCGAGCCATACAGCTACGGTCAGACGGTTGAAATCCGTTATCTCGGTGATAACGGCATAGGAGGTGAAAACAAGCAGTGCGATTGCCGAGGGTACTATTACCCCCACAAGACCGTGTATTCCCGCTTTGAATTTTTCTTTACCTGTCATGATATGAACACCTTTCAAAAGGCAGATTGTGTATTATCTGTCTCCGCTTTTCTTGGAGATGCGTTTTGCCAAAGCTTCATTGAACACGGAGAATGCTCCGTAGGAACTCAACATGATAATTCCGAAAAGCGGATTTATGAATGCGGATACGATTATCAAAACCAGCATTATTGCGCTGTGCCTTTTATCGGAACGGGCAAAAACGGACGGTGCGGCGGGTCTTTTGAATGAACGTATAAAAGATACTATTCCGCGTACCGCAAAAGGAATAATAAGCAGAGAGCAGGCATTTATGAAAACGTACGAAACAAACTCGGTATCTTCGGCTAACGAAAACAGCAAAACGCCAAGTCCGGATATCAAAAAGGCGGCGGCCGTGGAGACGCTTATCGAGAAATCGCTTCCGTTTGGATAATAAAGTTTATTTCTCGAACGTATTTTTAAAAGCAGACGGCTCGTAATATAGACCACGGCGGAGAGCGTTTCCGAAACGAACGCAATGCAAGCGGGGATAAAAACCGTTATCTGTTTCAAAAGGGACAATACGTCGTCTTCGGTCAGCGTAATATCAAGACCGTTTGCCTCGCTCACCGCATTGAATGTGTTCAATACGGTTTCCGTTATAATAGGCATTGCCTCCTCAATGAGGGAACGGAATCCGTTTATTACGGAGCCGTAAGTATCGAAAACGGCAGCGCATATGTTCAAAGAAAAGAACAGGGCTGTAAGCACAGCTGTAATTCCGATACAGGTAAAGACCTTCTTCCTTTTTGAAATACAGAGGGCAAGTATCAAGCCTGTTATTAAAGGCGACACAGCGGACACAACGCAGGTTGTAACGGTGTTTGTGAAAAACAGCGGTATTCCGAGCGACAAAACACACGGTATGAAAACCGCTATTCTGCTTTTTGACGAAAGGAACAAAACCGAGTATACGCCCGATGCAAGCGCCGCAAAGATAAATGCTCCGTTCGACAAGAAGGACAGAGCGGTCGCAAGAACGAGAAGACATACGGTTTCCTTTACATTCAACGGACACGGATTTACTCGAGACAATTCTTTTTTGATATCGTCATTCATCGTTATTCTCCTTTCTCAAAATAGGTACGTCGGAGTTAAGGATTTTGCCCGAAAAACTTAATTTCACAATTCGAACTTCATTTTTAAAATACGACGTTAAACCGACGGATTCGGTTTTTTGCACATTGCAGTTCGAGATGAAGAATCGGACAGCAAACTATTCTATATTATAGTATAACAGAAATACTTATGATTGTAAACAGTTTAAATTCAAATAATTTCACCAATCTTTTTTTGAGAAAACGGAAAAAAGCTGTTGCAACAGTCTGTTATGTAGGATATAATAAAACAAAAAGAGGTAACGGAAGGTGACCACATGAAAGAAATCGAAGGGCTTTTATACGGTAAATTCAAAGGTAAAAAAGCGGTTCTTCTCGGAGCCGGAGTTTCCAATATGCCTCTTGCCGAGTTTCTTATCGGCTTCGGCGCAAAAGTTGAGGTGCGGGACAAAAAAAGTGAGGCGGAGCTTGGAGACAGAGCAAAAAAGCTTAAAGACAGCGGAGCGGTTCTCGTTACGGGGGAGCACTATCTCGAAGGAATAAAAGGGGACTTTGTATTCCGTTCGCCGGGATTCAGACCCGATTCCGAGCCTCTTTCGACGGCAAAAGAAAACGGTGCCGAAATCACGGGAGAACTCGAACTGTTTTGCGAAATATGTCCCGCATATCTTATAGGTATTACGGGAAGCGACGGAAAGAGCACGACGACGACTGTAATAAGCCGTATCCTTGAAGAGGAATACGGCAATGCACGCAAAGTTTATCTCGGCGGGAACATAGGTTATCCTCTTTTGAACCGAGTTTGCGAGATGAGGACGGATTCTTTTGTATCTTGCGAAATGTCGAGCTTTCAGCTTATGGGAATTAAAAGTCCCGTTGATACGGCGGTTATAACGAATGTTACTCCCAATCACCTCAATTGGCATACGGGCATGGATGAGTATATTTCCGCCAAAGCCAATATTTTAAGAGGTGCCGGACGGGCGGTTCTCAATTACGGAAACAGTATAACGAGAAAACTCGGAGAAATATGCGAGTGTCCTGTCACTTACTTTTCAAGATATCCGATTGATGAAGAATTTCTCAAGGAAAAGGACTGCAGTATTACCCTTGAGAACGGCAATATAGTACACTTCACAAAAGAAAACGGCGAGAAACGTATTATAATGAAACGTGATGACGTTTTAATTCCCGGACTTCACAATGTTGAGAATTATATGGCGGCGTCCGGTGCCCTTTCGGGCCTTGTATCCGACGAAAGTATTGCCTCGGTTGCGAAAAGTTTCGGAGGTGTAAAACACAGATTCGAGCTTATTCGCATAAAAGACGGCATATATTTTTACAACAGCTCAATAGATTCATCACCGACGAGAACTGCGGCGGCTTTATCCGCTCTCACAGATAAACCGATTAACCTGATATGCGGCGGATACGACAAAAACATACCCTTTGAGCCTCTTGCCGAGGCAATAGCACATCACGGAAACGTAAAGAGTGTTACGCTGACGGGAGCTACCGCCGAAAAAATACTTGACAGCATAACCCGCTGCGAGGATTTTGACAAGGGAAAAATAAAGGTTGCGCTTGAAAAGGATTTCAAGAGTGCGGTTATGCTTGCGGCATCCTTTGCAAGTTGCGGAGATGCGGTTCTGCTTTCCCCTGCTTGCGCGAGCTTCGATGCATTTGAAAACTTTGAGAAACGGGGAGAATTCTTCTCGGATACCGTCAGAAACCTGTAATCGGTCGGTGTACTCTTGAGATGCTGTAATATGCTCGGGAGTGCTTTGAATGATTAGTGTCGGAGTTATAGGTTTAGGCGAAGTCGGAAAGGGAGTGCTGAGGGCTCTTGAAGAATATTCGGATATGGCGGCAAGAGCTGTCTTCACGAACCGTAATACGCAGTCTGTGTTGTGCGAATCAAGGGGAGTTGATGTATATCCTTACGCCGAAGTGTCGGATTTCAAAGAAGAAATCGACGTTATGATTAATTGCGGTTCAAGTGCCGACAGTGTTTTGTACACGACCCCCGGTATCGCAAGGCACTTTAATATTGTCGACAGTTACGATGTTCACATGAGAGCAAAAGAACACTTTGCCGAAACGGACATCTCGTCCCGAAAAGGCGGGAAAGTGTCGGTCATATGTGCCGGATGGGACCCCGGTCTGTTTTCTGTTGAAAGGCTTTATATGTCGTCGGTTATGCCGCATAGCGTTTGCCGCACTTTTTGGGGAAAAGGCATCAGCAGAGGTCATACCAACGCCTTAAAAGGGATTGACGGCGTTGAATGCGCCGTTCAGTATACCGTGCCGTTCAAAGATGCGCTTGATGCCGCAAGAAAAGGGGGCTTTTTCCCGTTCTCAAAACGGCAAATGCACAAAAGAGAGTGTTATGTCACACCCAAAAAAGGCGCCGACGTCGGCAAGATAGAACGGGAAATCAAAAATATGCCCTATTATTTTGAAGGGTATGAAACCGAAGTTCATTTTATAAGCAAAGAAGAGTTTGAAAGAAATCATACGGGTGCATCCCATGCGGGATGTGTCATCGGAAATGGCGTGACGGGCGACAATACGTTTCAGAAAATCGAATACTCCGTTACGCTCGGTTCAAACTCCGAATTCACAGGCGCTGTTCTCGTTTGCTTTGCAAGAGCGGCAGTAAGGCTTTTCGAAAGCGGGGAAAGGGGCTGTCGGTTTGCGTTTGACATACCCCCTGTAATGCTGTCTCCTTTGAGCCGTGATGAAATAACAGAACGGTTTCTTTAGACATATTCGGCGCGCTTGCCAAACTGACTTTTACAGCAACAACAACGGCGGCTCAAAGAGCCGCCGTTTGAACAGTTGTACGGCATGACAGACGCAAAAAACGTCAAACCCATGCAATGCACGTCCGTGTCATAGGTGTTAGTATGTAAATAATGCCGATAACGGGTATGATGACTGTAAATCAGTCGTCAAACTGATTGAATACAACCGAATACCTCGACTGCCATGCTTCTTCAATAAGAGCGTTGCGGTCGATTTTTTTCTCCTCCGCCGAAACGTTTTCAAGCGAAGGCTGAGTTTTCGGGTGTCGGGGAGTGAAAACCGTACAGCAGTCCTCATACGGGAGAATTGAGGTCTCGAAAGTTTCGATTTTTCTCGATATGTCGACTATCTCGTTTTTATCCATGCCAATGCACGGACGGAAAACGGGAATATCGCTGACAGCATCGGTAACGCAAAGCGCCTTGAGCGTTTGGCTTGCGACCTGACCGAGACTCTCGCCCGTTATAACTGCGGGAATGCCGTTTTCTTTCGCGAGCCTGACAGCGAGTTCCATCATGAAACGGCGGAGCAAAAGAGTGAAATAGTCCTCGTCGCAGCTGTCACGGAGCACCTCTTGAATGTGAGTAAGCGAAATGACATGCACACGTATTCTGCCTGTGTATTCAGTGAGTTCCTTTGCGAGCTTGAATACTTTTTCTCTTGCTTGTTCGCTTGTATAAGGAAAACTTTCAAAATGAAGAGCATCTATGTACATACCCCGTTTCGCCATCATATAGCCCGCAACGGGAGAATCTATTCCTCCCGAAAGGAGAAGAAGACCCCGACCGGCACTGCCGAGAGGGTTACCTCCGGCTCCTTTTTCTTGACCTGCGTGGATATATGCGCCCTTGTCGCGAATTTCTATGCGCACTTCGATTTCGGGATTGTGAAGGTCAACCTTTAATTTGGGCATACGGGAAAGGATAACCCCGCCGATTTCAGCGGCGATTTCCGGGCTTTTGAGAGGGAAAGTTTTGTCACTTCTTTTCGCAACACATCTGAAAGAGTGAACGCCCGCAAGCCTTTCGGGAAGATACTCTGCGGCAACTCGGGCTATATCCTCCATGTTTTTCTCGGCGCAGGCGGCAATGGCAACACCCGCAAAGCCGAACACTTTTTTTGCCTGAATGTACATTTCTTCGAAGTCAAATTCGGAAACGTCATCTATCGGAGTTATATAAGCTGTGCTTTGGGAGTGTGTTATTGCGAAATTTCCTATGCGCGATGCTCTTCTTCGAAGCTCCTTGAAAAGCATTGACTCGAACTGGGAACGGTTCTGTCCCTTGAGTACTATCTCACCGTATTTACAAAGTATTATTTTCTTCATGTTTTCCTCACTGGTTTCAGTCTGTTTCGTGCTTTAAGCTTCTTTTGAAAAGAGAGTTCAGCTCCTTTACGGCATCGGCGCCGTTGTACAGAATATTGAAAACCGCCGTGCATATCGGAAGGTCAACCGAATATCTGTCTTTGAGAAGCATAAGCGCTTTGACCGTATAGTATCCTTCGGCAAGTGCCTCAAAGTGTTCTCCTTTTATGAACATTTCGCCGAACGCTCTGTTGTGGCTGTGCATTGAAAAAAGCGTTGCCTCGTAGTCTCCGAGAAGGCAAAGACCGTATGCTGAGGTTTCGTTTCCGCCCATTGCACTCATAAGCCGTGCGATTTCTCTTGTGCCTCTTGACATAAGAGCGCCTTTCAGCGTAGTCATCGAAGCGCCGTCAAGCATGCCTGCGGCAATGCCTATTACGTTTTTCGCAGCTCCGCCGATTTCACTTCCGATAAGGTCTTCTCCGTAATAAAAACGTATAAGATCACTTGAAAAGCTGTCCACAAGCTCGTGTTTTAAATCGTTATCGTCACTGTCTATTACCATGCAGTTCGGAACGCCTCTGTAAAACTCCTGAACGTGACCGGGGCCGAGCCATACCGCAACTCTGTTGGACGGTGAAGTTGTTTCCGTCACAATTTCGGACAGCCTTTTTCCCGAGGAAATCTCAATGCCTTTCATACACAGAACGAAGTTCTTGTGCTCCAAATTGAGCACCGAGAGTTCCGACATGAGAGAGCGAAGACCTTGAGAACCTATGCTTATCACAATTGTTTCGGCATCCGCTATGACTTTTTTGTCGCATGATAGCTTTGTAGTCGGCGAAAGCTCTAAAAGGTTATTTCTGCGTTCTTTCAGGAAACGTTGCATTTCTGGTGCACTTTCAAGCCCGTAAATCGTTACGTCGTGCCCGATTTTATCAAGGTAATACGCAATAAACGAGCCCCATCTTCCGCATCCTATGACCGTTATCTTCATTTTTTGCCTCCGCTGTTTTATACTGTTTTGACTGTGCCGTCGGTGCATTTTTGTGCGGCGGCAAGAATACCGAGTTTTCCCGATTCAAATGTAAGACCCCCTTGAAGGAAAGCCGTGTAAGGCGGACGTATCGGGCCGTCTGCCGAAAGTTCTATCGATGCTCCGCCGACGAATGCGCCTGCCGCCATGACAACGGGGTCTGCATATCCCGGCATATCCCATGCTTCGGGGGAAACGTGGGAGTCAACGGGGGATGCCGACTGTATGCCCTTGCAAAAACCGACGAGAGCATCGGGGGTGCCGAGCTGAATTGTCTGTATTATATCGTACCTTGTCTCAAAAGCATCCGGTGATACGGAGTATCCGAGCGAATTGAAAACATATGCGGCAAAATGAGCCGTTTTCAGTGCTTGCGCCACTGAATGAGGTGCATAGAAAAGTCCCCTCAGAATATTTCTGTTTTGACCGAGAGAGGCTCCCGCCTCAAGTCCCACGCCGGGACAGCAAAGTCTGTATCCCGCAAGTTCGACGGCGCGGGCGCTTCCCGCGACATACCCGCCGATATCAGCCATTCCTCCGCCGGGATTTTTAATAAGAGAACCTATAATCATATCCGCACCGAAATGTGTGGGTTCGAATTCCTCTGTGAATTCTCCATAGCAGTTGTCGACAACGACAAAAATATCTTTCCCTGCCGCTTTTTTGACATCCGAGGCGATTTCTCCGATTTCCGATGAGGAAAGCGTTTTTCTGTTTAAATATCCCTTTGAACGTTGGATGAATACGACTTTGAGCGTATCTTTGCATTCCTTCACCGCAGCTATGACGGCAGAACGGTCGACGTTGCCGTTTACAAGCGGAACTTCTCTGTAATTAACTCCGAAGTCGGCGAGGGAACCGTCTCCGTTTCCGCCGTCTGCCCCTATAACTTCTTTCAGAGTGTCGTAAGGTGCACCCGTTACTGACAGCATAGTGTCACCGGGACGGAGAAGTGCGAAGAGCCCGATTGTGAGTGCATGCGTTCCGCAAAGAACGGAAGGGCGCATGAAGGCGCTCTCCGCACCGAATATTTTCGCGGCTATTCTGTCTATCGCGTCGCGTCCGAAGTCTCCGTAACCGTATCC
>CAZCSZ010000007.1:0-11774 GCA_964501305.1 uncultured Ruminococcus sp. | reverse complement strand
GGCTTCGGGTATCTCTTTTTTTATTTCACTTATAAACGAAAACAGCGTATCTGCGCATGCGGCTGTAAAATCATCCGCATCCGTTGCGTCGGTGAAGAGAAATTCTTCGAAGCCGGCTCTCCCAAGCTCTATTGCGGCAGCCTTCAGTATTTCTTCCTTTACCGCGTTTGGAGAATCTTTTGCGAAAAGGCATTGCAAGCTAACAGTTGCCGTCGTTCTCATGCCAAGGTCTTTGCCTTTTTTTACAGCGGCGTTCAACAATTCGAAGGTTGTCATCTCTCCTTTTATATCTGCGCCTGCAAGAGCTGATGCGGCAATTGAAGAATATGCAAGCTTTCCTGACGGATTGACGCAAAAAACAATGCCGCTGTAACCTACGCTTTTGAGATATTCAACATACGTCTCCGCTTGAGTCGTGCTAGTGTAGCCGGATAAATCAAGGAATCCTCCTACTTCACGTAATTCTTCGGGCGTTCTGCCGTTCTTTAAAAACATTTTGGCTTCATTGCCCGTATGTTCGCTGCGTTCTGTATCGTTTTCGGCAACTTCACCAGTGTCACGGTCAATATCGGCTGTTTCAAGCTTGTTCTTGAGGCTGTTGCCGAGTATAAGCGAAAAAGCGACCGTTGCAAGCACAACAGCGATTATAATCAATATATTCAAAGTTAATCTCTTCTTCGCACCTTTATACTGACTTCTTCTGTTGTAATTGTAATAATTATTCATTGTATCACCGCACAAAATCAAATTGATTGCATTATATAATTATATAATATCATTGACCGTTCTTTTTGTCAACACCCGTTAGTTTCTATTTTCGAAAAAACGGTTTGCAGCGGCATCTCCCCGTCTGTTTTTATAAGCCGTGAAGCATATACGTTCCCGTCATAACGCTTCTCGGCGCCCGAACACGACGTATACATACCTGAACATATACGGTAATCTCCACTGCTTGTACGCAATGCGTTTGCGGCCTGAATTAATTTTTCAACTCCTATGCCGGTAATAACGAAAAATATCATTAATATCTTTGGCCTGTGTTTCGCCTTCGGCGTTTCCTTCACTAAATCAGCACGAGAACCCGTTAAACTAACGGGTTCTCTGCAGTATATAGTACCTCTTTTATACCTCATATCTCGCAAAGAGCGCAACATCGCTCTTTGTCAGCGTATTCGAAACGCCACCGTCCTGCCTGCATCTCATCGAAAACAGTTTTAGAACCGCAATACCTCTCAATTCCCCTAATGACATGACAATCTGACCGTCGGTAAAGCCGAACTCCCGAAGTTCAGTGATTTTTTCATCGGATATGAGAAGCTCGGCGGCAAATATTCCCACTTCCCTGTCACTCGACAAATCTCCCGTCATGCCCTTTACGTATTCAAAGCTCTCTCCGCAGAGAAGCCTTTCTCTATGCAGTACCGCATGGCCTAAAAGTTTGGCAAGCAAAACACGTCTACCCGCCCCTTCGGATCCGATTCCGTCGAAGACGGCAGTTTTGCCGTCGGCAACGCAAATCATTCCGCAAAGAGCGGGTAGTGCCGTGGACTTGATTTCTACTCCTCGCATACGAAAAATCTGAGTCGGTTCATCCGTTTTAAATACATCTTTAACAGCTTTAGCGCATTTATATATGTATTCCGCCGTCATAATTGCCTCCAATCCGTTATTTCGGATTAATTGTATCATACAAAAGGCGTATATCACGACGTTTTATGTCGAGTGTACCTGTTTTTTTATGCGTTTCTCGAAAACATTCGCAAAAGAGTGATTATTCAGCAGCTCTTCTTACGATTTTCTCAAGACAGCTTCTGCAGACTTTCTTACCGTGGTATTCGATAAGATCTTCATACTCGCCGCAGAAAGTGCAACTGGACTGATACTTCTTAAGCGTGATGGAATCGCCGTCAAAGAAGATTTCGACTCCGGTTCCCGTTGTTATTTCAAGTCTGTTTCTCATCTCTATGGGAAGAACTATTCTTCCGAGAGAGTCGACTTGTCTAACTATTCCCGATGATCTCATATTGTGTACCTCTCTGATTTATATTTATGCTGTCGGAAAACAGCACATTGACAATTAGTAATTCCTCTTGAATTTTTCTGATTTTGATGTATACTGTAATCAGGGTTTGCCCAAATACAGTGACTGCAGCTTATTCAAGGAGAGAATATGGAACAGATTTATACCATCCCTATCAATGAAGCATTTGAAAAGAGCGCCGCAAACCGTGAATGCGGTTGCCCTTTCTGTACAATTTTCAAAACATTCGAAGAAAACGAAATAGATACTGTCTTAGGCGCTTCCATGATGGAGCCGGATATAAGGCTCAAGACAAATGAGCTTGGCTTTTGCGAAGACCATTTTTCAAAGCTCCTTCGCCGGGGAAAGAAATTGCCGCTTGCACTCATTCTCGAAAGTCATATCGACAGCGTCGCGAATATAATCAGAGTTGCACCCGTGCTGCCTTCTCGCAGAGCGGGAAAAACCGCAAGCAAACTTTCAAATCTCGAAAAATCCTGCTATGTTTGTGACAGGCTGAACAGAAACTTTAACGGTGTAATGAACAATGCCGCTTATCTGTTCGCAACGGATTCCGATTTCCGCAAAAAGTGCGCCGATCAGCCGTATTTTTGTCTACCCCATTACTCCGATTTTCTCGAATCCGCCAAAGCAGTCATGAAAGGCTCTCAGTTTAACGAGTTCTATAAATGTGTTTCGTCGATTGAGTTACCGTACATCAAGAAAATCAAAGATAATCTCACAGCCTTCACGAAAAAATTCGATTATAGGTACGGCGATGAGCCGTGGGGTGAAGAAAAAGATGCGGTTGAAAGAGCAATTGAGGCTTTGACGGGACTTAACCCAACATTATAAAAACCTCTCGACACTTTTCTCCTTCCATTTACATTAATTGTACTATGTCTTTCCTGTTTTGTCAACCTTTTTTTCGTTATTTCGGTAATTTTCTGATTATTTTGTTTTTTTCGCATACTCTTCCTGTTTATACAATTACAACCATTTATTGCCTGCTGTCCTCACTTTGAGACACAAGTTACCCTAATGTTGTATTGTTTTTGCTTACGCTCCCTGATTTTCAATCCGATGATATTATACTCCTTCATTATTCATAATCGGCACACACTTTACGATTATCTTTGAACATCGGAAGTGTTACAATAACACTACTTTACCGAAAGTTCAAGGGCTAACATATTGAATTACAACGAATTAATCAGTTTTTTAGATAAAGAAAACGAAAACAAAAGAATCAAACCCGAATGCGGTGTAGAATACTTAGACACATGTTTAATATCCCCCACTGGCTCTATGCCTCGCGGCGCCACCGTTCACGCACTATCCGCCTGCCTTAACAGCTATGGATTCTTCGACCCCATAATTATCGACGGCAGCCTTAATATTATTGACGGAGCTAAAAGATACTATGCTGCAACTCTTTCCGGTCTTAGATCAGTTCCCGTCACTTTTTCTCTTAGTTATCCTTTTTTCAGTGATTATGTAATTCTACTGGCAAAATCAACCGACGATTTCTTTGAGAAAGCCGATCTTCTTTCCCTTCTTTCAAAGAAGTTCTTTATACCGCGCGACATACTTGCCGAAAAATTCTGCTGCACCGTATCAGCCATATCTAACAAAATACGCCTTGCATCCCTCTCTATCGACGTTCGCTATTCAATTTCAAACTACGGTTTATCCGAACGGCACGCTCGTTCTCTTTTGCGTCTGCCCTCCGATCATCATTTGGAAGCAGCAGAACACATAGGCAAGAACGCCTTTACAGTCGCCGAAACCGAGGAATACATCGACTTGCTCGTAGACAAACAGCACATCCCGTTTGAAGCCGTCGCAAGAAAAATCGGCATTAGTATTGCAAACGTATGCAAAACGATCGACAAATCAAATTACCGATGTGAGCTTGTTCGCCGAGACGGCACCGACTCCGTAACTTACTCCCTGACACTGTTCGAATAGCAAATGTTTCACGTGGAACATTTTTCGATGTTCCCCACGTGAAACATTTTTGTTTTTGAGGGATTAATTATTGACATTATTGGACAGTTGATATATAATATAAAAGAAAGGTGGTGAAAGAATGGCCGAGACTGTAACAATAGCTTTTGCAAATCAAAAAGGGGGCGTCGGAAAGACGACATCGGCTGTAAACGTAGCGGCCGCCATAGGTAATCTCGGATATTCGGTTCTCCTGTGCGACCTTGACCCGCAGGGAAATGCGACGAGCGGGGTAGGAATCAGCAAAAAAAACATCCGTTACTCATCTTACGAAGCATTGCTCGGACAATGCACACCCGAACAGGCAATAATTAAAACAAAGTGGAACAACCTATCAATACTGCCGTCGACAATCAATTTAGCAGGTGCTGAAATAGACCTTATTGAAATTGAGGGCAGAGAACGCTGTATGCAAAGAATAAAGGAGAATTTGCCGTGTCACTTTGATTTTATAATTATAGACTGCCCACCGTCGCTCGGTATGCTGACGGTGAATGCCTTGACCTGTGCAGACGGGGTGGTAATACCTATGCAATGTGAGTATTACGCTCTCGAAGGGCTTGCTCAGCTAATGATAACTATAAAGAAAGTTAAGCAAGCATACAACAAATCGCTTTACATAATGGGCATACTAATCACAATGTATAATGCGAGACTGAACCTTACATCGCAGGTTATGAACGAACTTAAAAAATATTATTCGGACAAACTCTTCAGAACAGCAGTGACGAGAAATGTAAAGGTGTCAGAGGCACCGAGTTTTGGGGAACCTCTCATATACTATGACAAGTACTCAAAAGGCAGCCTTGATTACATCGACGTTGCGAAGGAACTGATAGAAAGAATAAATTAGGGGGTACAAAATGGCAACAAAGAGACAGATTAAAGGTCTAGAGCTAATATTTGATGAAAACTCGGTAGAAGCCAAAGACAGAATAACCCATCTTGAAATAAGTATGATAACACCGAAGAAAAATCAGCCGAGAAAATACTTTGACCATGAAGCACTCGCTGAACTGTCATCCTCAATCGCAGAACACGGGTTAATCCAACCGATATTGGTAAGAGATTTAAAAGACGGTTGTTACGAAATAATAGCGGGAGAAAGAAGATGGAGGGCCTCAAAGCAAGCAGGCCTTTCCGAAATACCGTGTATTGTAACTGACGCGGATGAACTCAAAGCGGCGGAGCTTGCACTCATCGAAAACATTCAGCGCGAAGACCTAAACTCATACGAAGAGGCAAAAGCTTACAAATCGCTGATGGAAGATTTCAATCTTTCGCAAGAAGAAGTATCAAAAAAAGTCGGCAAAAGCCGTCCGGCAATCGCAAATGCAATGCGTTTACTTGAATTGCCGAAGGAAATAACCGATATGTTGGTACAGGGAAAACTCTCAGCAGGACATTGTAAGGCACTTCTCGGGCTGCGCAACAAAGAGCTTCTCGAAAGCCTAGCCGAAAGAGTAGTCAGAAGAAATCTATCCGTAAGAGAAACAGAAACTACCGTAAGGAAACTTAACAAAGAATATGAATCCGAAAAAGACGATGACACATACCCAACAGCCATCAAAGTTGATTATTACGAAGAGCTGGAAAGGAAAGCAACCAAGCTATCCGGAAGGAAAATCGCAATAGTCAACAGCAAAAAAAAATGCGCGGTTCAAATCGAGTATACATCGATAGATGACCTTGAAAACATACTGTCAAAGATATGCGGACAAAGCATAATAGAAAACGAATAATCCATTTATTTCCATTGAAAGGCAAGCAAAATGATTGATATTAAACTTATAAAAGAAAACCCCGAAGAAGTTATAGAAAGACTTCAGGCTAAAGGAAAAGAAGCAAGAGAAGAAATCGCAAGAATTCTTGTTCTCGACGAGGAAAGAAGAACACTTATTGCCGAAACAGAATCTATGAAATCCGAGCAAAACAAGCAGACAAAGCTCATCCCTCAAATGAAGAAAGAGGGCAAGGATGTCAGCGAAATATTCGTTAAAATGAAAGAGCTCGGTGCAAAGGTCAAAGAGGGAGAGGCAAAAATCAACGCCGTTGAAAATGAGTATAATGAGCTGATGCTCGGTCTGCCTAACCTTCCGGATAAAGATTTAAAGGCAGGCGGCAAGGAAAACAACGAGCCCCTGAGATATTTCGGCGAACCGCATAGATTTGATTTTGAACCCAAAAACCACGTTGACCTTTGTACATCACTCGGTCTTATAGACTATGAAAGAGGTGTAAAGCTCTCAGGAAACGGATTTTGGATATACAGAGGAATGGGCGCCCGCCTTGAATGGGCACTCCTCAACTATTTTATAGACACACACATAGCCGACGGATACGAGCTCGTACTCGTACCGCATATGTTAGGATACGAGTGCGGCCTCACAGCGGGTCAGTTCCCGAAGTTCAAAGATGAAGTTTATTGGCTTGACAACGCTGAAGACGAACGCAAACGCTTTATGCTTCCCACAGCGGAAACAGCTCTCGTTTCACTCCACAGAGGAGAAATACTAACAGAAGCTGAGCTTCCGAGAAAATACATTTCGTACACACCGTGTTTCCGTCGTGAAGCTGGTTCGTACAGAGCAGATGAACGCGGAATGGTAAGAGGTCATCAGTTCAACAAAGTCGAAATGGTTCAGTACACAAAACCCGAAAATTCAGACGAAGCATTTGAAGAGCTTGTAGGCAAAGCCGAGGCACTTGTCAGAGGGCTCGGGTTCCATTTCAGAACGGTAAAACTTGCCGCAGCTGACTGTTCGGCATCCATGGCAAGGACATACGACATAGAAATTCAAATTCCTTCGATGAACGGATACAAAGAAGTTTCATCCGTGTCCAATGCAAGAGACTATCAGGCAAGACGCGGCATGATAAGATTCAAGCGCGACGGCGGCGGAAAGCCCGAATATGTTCACACACTTAACGGTTCGGGACTTGCGACAAGCCGAATACTTCCCGCTCTCGTCGAGCAAAATCAGAATGCGGACGGTTCGGTAACAGTACCCGAAGCACTTCGCAAGTATCTCGGCGTTGAAGTAATCAAACCTGCAAAATAACGGAGAACGGAATGACTCATCTTATTGCAGCTGCGCTTGGCGGGCGGTACGAGAATTTGGAATTCTACAACAGAATACAGAATTTTAAGATCGTACTGTTTGCCGTATGGCTCGGAATTATAATAGGTATTGCTATATCTTACTACACAAAAGACTACCTCGGACGGCTGGTCAGAAGACTTTTAAAGAACGGCGCTTTGTCTGCCGACAAGGCAATGACATTAAAGGAACTCGAATACAAACATACCTTCCCTATAAGAATTCACTTAAAAGACGGAGGCACTTTACGCAGATATATAGATATTGCAAACACCGACACGGCAATCGAAACAAGGTCGAAAAAGGCCGAATTCAAATGGTTTCGTTCGCTTTTCGGAACACCTGACGTAAAGAAGAAATACGACTTTTCCTCACTCAAACTGTATATTCCCGAAGAAAAGAAATATGCAGCCGACGTCAGATACGAAAAGAAAGGTTCAAATCCCGGATGGTTTTTAATATGGGCAATTATTATAACGGCACTAGCACTTGTTGTATACTTTTTAGTGCCGGAGCTTGTCACAATGCTCGACAATTTTATTACAATAGTTAAAAACGCTTTTTAATTCTACAGTCAGGAAATCGAAATGAAAAAAAACAAGAAGAACATAAACACAGCCGAAGAAGAAAAAACGGAAAAAAAAGAAACGGAGAAGCAAAATGCCGAAATCGAACCTATCAAAGTAATGGGCGACATGGAAGACGGCACACAAAAGGGAGAAGAAAAGCAGATCGCATCGGTTAAAAGCATAATCATAACCGTTGCCGTCAGCGTACTTGCGTGTATCGTTGCGGTTTTCGCAATTCTTTACTTCTGCGGATACAGATATGTGAGTTACGAGCTTGACAGCGGAGAAAACGTTCAATTTTTCGGCAGAGTTAACTCGGACGGAAATCCCATTAGCGGAAGAATTATCTATTCTTCGGGTCTCACAGCTTATATCAATCAAGAAACAGGCGATATTGAGTACGCTAACGGTGGCAAATATTCGGGTGACCTTGTGAAACTTCTTCGTCACGGTTACGGAACTTTGACATTCTCAACAGGCGACGTTTACGAAGGAGAGTTTCAAAACGACAAAATATCCGGAACCGGAAAATACACTTATTCAAACGGTGATGTTTACGAGGGACAATTTCTGGACGGCAAAAAAGAAGGTCGCGGTAAGTACACATGGGCAAGCGGTGCTTACTATGAAGGGGACTACAAAAACGATGTCAAAGACGGAGACGGTGTGTTCCACTATTCTGACGGTTCCCAATACGACGGGTCTTTCAAATCCGACCTCAAACACGGCAAAGGAAAATATACATGGGTAAACGGCGATTATTATTCAGGTGACTATGTAGATGACGAAAGAAGCGGTAAAGGGATTATGTGTTGGGCTGACGGTTCTAAGTATTCGGGAGAATTTAAGAACAATCAGATGAACGGCAGAGGAACTTATGTCGATATAAACGGAAGAACGTTTGAAGGAACTTTCGAAGACGGTATTATTAAACGTTCCTCAGAGGAATAATTATAATGATTTACGTTTTTGCAATTCTCACGGTTTTTTTTTCCGTTGTCTGCATATTCTCGTTCCTTTACGTAAAGAAAAAAAAGTCGGCCTGCATCTTCGCGTTTTGTATATCAGTACTTGCTGTTATAGGCGCCATTGTCGGTGCTGTCACAGTAGCAGTATTTTCCAACGGTGTAACGGCAGGGTCGTTTGCACAAGATTTTTGTGAATGGGCAAAAGACACTTATTATTCATACGCAAAAGGCGCTTACATTATTGCCGCCGCATCCGTTCTCACAGTTTCGGCGGCATCTTTTGTACACCCGAAACACAGGTACGTCAGAGCCTCATTTACAGCTCTTTCATGCATATTGCAAACAGTGGCATCCCATGTATTTTCATACATTTCATCAAACAGCACCCTAAGTCTTACAAATTATATTCTCCTTACGGGGTTGTCCGCTTCATTGATGACTCTTTTGCCTTTGTTATTTGACTATTTGAGAATAATAAAGAGCGCGAACAGTAACGGAAAAAGTTCAACCAAAACAAGCGGTAGAAAAAGGAATTCAAAGAGATGACAGTAAAGAAAATAACGGCATTAATAATTACCACAGCACTTTTGCTCACGCTTTTTCTTGCCTCATGTCAAAAAAAAGAGAACGCGGACACACCTGAAAGCACAGGCACCGTATACGAAGAAATAGAAGTGATAAAGAGTACGAACAAGAGCGCTGACGGAATTTTCAAGTATGATATACTCAGCGACTCCACGGTTAGAATTACCTCAATTTTAACCGATAAAGAAAAGGAAATAACTATTCCGAGCGAGATTGACACTTTCAAGGTAACCCAGCTCGGAGAGAACTCTTTTGAGGGTCACGGCGAAATTGTAAAAGTCACCGTTCCCGACAGCGTATGGCGTATATACCCGTATACATTCAGCAAATGCACATCTCTTGAAGAAGCGATCTTGCCTGATGCCCTCTGTCACATTGAAGAAGGCACTTTTTCGGAGTGTTCGACACTTAAATCGGTAAATATACCCTCAAAACTGCAAACCGTCGATGAAGGCGCTTTTTATGCGTGCTTTTCTCTTAAATCTGTGGAACTCCCCGAAGGATGCACTGAAATCGGGCCGTATGCTTTTTTTACCTGCACAGGTGCGGAAAATATAAATATACCGCAAAGCATTACCAAAATAGGAAATTATGCCTTCGGAGCTTGTGAGTCTTTGAACTCAATTACCCTTCCCGAAACTGTATCCGAAATCGGCGAGTATGCATTTACTCAGTGTGAAAAGATAGAGGAAATCATAATACCGAAAACTATAACCGCATTGCCGAAAGGTCTGTTCACAAACTGCACGGGTCTGAAAACGTTCATTTGCGAAGAGGGATTATCGAAAATAGGAGAGGGAGCATTTTACTGCTGCACTTCTCTCAAATCAATTGAAATCTCAAACACTGTAACCGAAATCGGAAACTACGCTTTCTGCGGATGTTCTGCTCTTTCGTCCGTCGTGCTTCCGCTGTCTGTTACTTCTCTCGGAGATTACGCTTTTTCCGCATGTCATGCTCTGACATATGTGAAACTCTCAGACAGCATAAAAAAAGTGGCGATGTACGCATTCGCTTCCTGCGAAGTTCTCAAAGATGTTATCCTCCCGCAAAACTGCGTTACAATCGGTCAAAGTGCCTTTTATTCATGTTCTTCGCTGAAAGAAGTCGCTTTGCCGGAAACGCTCGAAACCGTTTCGGAAAATGCATTCGCCGGCTGTTCTTCGCTGTCGAAAATCACAGCTCACGAGAATATATCGGATATTGAACAAAATGCGTTTGTCGATACAAATCAAAATCTCGTTTTCAAATGTCCCAAAGATTCTTACGTCAGGAAATACGCTTCCTCCTACGGTTTCAAAACGGAAAATCTCGACTGAATCCATTATAGAATTAAATATTAAGAAAGCACTTCATATACGGAGTGCTTTCTTAATACTTAATTGCTTTCATTGATGTAAAATGTTTTCTTGCGTATTTAAAATCGGAGAGCAAAAAAATTTGCCCTCCGATTTGTATTTACCGGGTAATGTTTATGTCTTGACGGCAAACCCGTTTTTAACAGTCTTAATGTCTCCGAGAGATGTTTTTCTTTTTCATGAAATAATGGACCGTGATGAAAGCCGTGCTTTGTGCGTATAAGGTTGAATTAGTACGTCGGCGTGTCAAGCCTCCACCCGTTTTCAGTCATAACAAGCTTGATTCTTACGGTGTCCGACTGTTTTCCTTCACATAGAGACTGCACTTCAACCAAAGCATACCCTTTTCCCTGACGTTCGACTTTGAAAGTTGAAAAATCATAAGTGCGGTTAAGAGTCATGGCATTTTCCTCTATGCCGACTCTTACAGTCAGCCCTCCGTATTCACCATCAATGTATCGTGAGTACTCTACGATATTACCGTTCTCGTCACGTATTCCGCTGAATGCCGAGGCGAAAAGTATTTCACAGTAATCTTCGGTGTAAACAGCAAGAGCCGCTTTTTTGATTTCTTCGATGCTATCGTATCCGCAAGAGGAATCGGCCTTTGCATACGCAACCTTCTTGACATCGGATTCCCCTTCAAGTTCCGATTTTGCCCTTGCTTCATCTTCTTTGTCGCACCTCAAGCCGACTCCGAAAAAAATTTCGTTGATTTCATAGCTGCTTTCAATTAAACTTTCAGCTGACGCTGTAATATCTTCGTCTTCATAATAGTTACACGACGAAATAAGCGATACCGCAATAATCAGTGCCGAAATAATACAAAGTACCTTAGATAATCTCTTCATTTTTCCTCCGTTGCAAAAATCTTATTCGCCTTTTCTTATGATAGAAAATACAGCTGCTGCATCAAGCAAGCCGCTCACAAGATAATTCCACTCGTACCCGTCCGAAATCAAAAACGCATAGAGGTGGACAGCAAAATCCAATGTGAAAACAACAATCGGTATGACCAGAAGAGGTATTACTCTCGAATATTTCTTTTTCAAAATAATGAAAACCGCAACTGCCGTCGCAATATATAAAAGCAGAATCGGTACAGCCGCATACCACTGTCCTCTCTTGAAGAATGCGATGAAAACAGATACAGCCTCGGCAAG
>CAZCSZ010000006.1:0-11999 GCA_964501305.1 uncultured Ruminococcus sp. | reverse complement strand
AGTGTAGAAAACGGCACGTTGCTCGTCGCTCAGCCCGAAACTTCCGAGATTTGATGCCTTCTCGGCGCATTCGTTGATGCAATCGGCTATTTTCTTGCCGCTTTCCGTGAGGAAAACTCTTGCACGGTATGAATTATTTCCGCTTCTCTCCTTTTTAATGAAGCCTTTGTCCTCCATTTGAAGAATAACTCTCGAAACATCCGCCTTATTTCTTCCGCATAATTCCGCGAGTTTTGTTGCGGTTACACCTTCGGTATGCCTTGAAAGTGCCGCAAAGTAAACGGCGCTTGAACCTTTAAGACCGTATTTTCCCATCACATCGGTAGCTATTCTGTGCCAGTATTTGTATATTTCGTTGATAGCAAAGGAAAACCGTTCAAAGCGTGTTGTCATGTTTTGTGCCTCCGTTAGGATATGTTGACGTATCAACAATGAAATATTAACATAAAACGGCACCGAAGTCAAGACGGGCCTGGTTTTTCTCTGCGTTTTCGATGATAATTTTTCATGATACTGAATTAAAAAAACTATTGACAAAACCGTCCGTTTAAGGTATACTCGTCTCAAACAAAATAAAGACAAACGCTGTGATGATATTATGTGTTCGGAGTTTGCCGTTACAGAGAGCCGTCGGCAGGTGCAAGACGGTACGGTGTTCGAATTCAGCCTCATATCGGAGCGGAAATTCCGAAGGCAGTAAGAATTTACGGGAGGACCCGTTACAGTCCGAAAGCTTGCTTGAGCTTTCATGAGCGGCCGCCGAGGCGGCAATACGGGTGGTACCGTGGTTAATTTCGATTAGTCATCCCGCATTGATTAACAGTCAGTGCGGGATTTTCTTTTTCCGCCCGAACAGAATAAACAAAGAGAGGTTTAACAATGAAGAAAGTATCTGTTTGCGATTTTACACTGAAACAGCTTGTTTCGGAAAAGCACGGAGAGGTGTTGTTCCGAGAAAAAATGGCGACTGCAAAAAGGATTTGCCTGTTGGGCGTTGACAGAGTAGAGCTTGCCCCTGTCACACGTCCGCGTGAAGATATGATAGTATACAAAACGCTCTGCGGCGTGCTTTCGGAATGTACAGTCTGCGTACCCGCGGGCTGTGACGAAAAAAGCATTGATACGGCGTGGGAATGTATAAAATATGCAAAGAAACCCTGCCTTGTCATAGCCTTGCCCGTTGCGACGGCGCAAATGGAGTATTCCTTCAGAATGAAGGAGGGAGCAATGCTCGAAAAAATCGAAAAACTTATAACTTATGCGGCGGGAAAATGTTCCGAAGTTGAATTTACGGCACTTGATGCGACGAGAGCCGACAGAGAATTCCTCAAAGACGCCGTTTGCGTTGCCGAGAAGTGCGGTGCTTCGTGCATTACTCTGTGTGACGATGCGGGCGTTTCTTTTCCCGACGATGTGGCAAAGCTCACTTCTTTTATTAAAGAGAACTGCTCCTTGCCCTTGTATTTCGAAGCATCCGACAATGCCGATATGGCAACGGCAAATGCGATATACGCTTTAAGGGCAGGCGCCGACGGCGTTAAAACGTCCATGTTCGGTAAAAACGTTCTTCTTTGTGAGAAGTTTGCCGAGGCTGTAAACTCAAAAGAGGAAAAACTCGGTTTCACGACGCCGCTTAAACTTACCGAAATACACAGAAACATAAGCGAGGCTTTAAATGCCGTATCGGACGGGGTGACACCCGATACACTTTCAAACGACACTGACGGAAATGCGGTTTTTCTCGACGGCAAAAGTTCTCTTTCCGATACGGCGAGTGCTGTTCGTTCTCTCGGTTACGAATTGTCCGAGGAGGACTGCGGCAAAGTTCACAGGGCTATGCTTCAGGTTTGTGAGAAGAAAAGCTCAATAGGCTCAAAAGAGCTTGAAGCGCTCATAGCTTCAAATGCAATGCAAGTCCCGTCTACATACCACCTTACAAGTTACGTTGTCAACTGTACGAATTTAAGCTCTTCAATGGCACAGGTGAATTATGAGCGAAACGGAGAAAAATACAGCGGAGCCGCGATAGGAGACGGGCCCGTTGATGCCGCATTCCGTGCAATTGAACAGAGTATCGGATATCATTACGAACTTGATGATTTTCAAATATCGACTTTGACACAGGGAAAGGAGTCTTTAGGTTCGGCGGTTGTTATACTGAGAAACAATGGCAGGCTGTATTCCGGAAACGGACTTTCAACGGATATTGTCGGAGCCTCAATCAGAGCTTATGTGAATGCGCTTAACAAAATAGTTTACGAGGAGAAGTAAAATGAAACTCACATTTTCAACTGAAAACGTAAGGTGTAAATCGTTTTTCGATACCTGCTGTTTTGCATACGGTTACGGCTATTCGGGCTTTGAAATCTACGATGCCGATTTTGAAAGAAGAAGTCATACCGACAGCCCGTTCAGAAGCGGAAAACTGAGCGATGCCAAGAGAAAGCTTACCAACCGCTCACTCGAAATATCCGCATTGACCTGTCCTTATGATTTGGATTCGAAAAACGCCGATGCCGCACTTGCAAAACGGTATGTGGATCTTGCCTTTGAGTGCGGAATCGAACGTGTTATATTTACCTTTGGAGATTTTGCCGATGCAAAGTCGGCATGTGAAACGCTGTCCGATGCGGTACGCCGTGCGGAACAGACGGGAGTTGAAGTGTTGATAGAAACGGTTGGCGCTTTTTCGAACACTGTTCTTTTGACCGAAGTCGCACGGTCGCTGGCATCATCGGCCGTCGGCGTGTCATGGAATATAAGAGAGACTTACTTCAAGGCAAAAGAGAGTGCCGAGGAGACAATAAGACAGCTCGGAGCCTATATTAAATATGTCAGGCTCGGTGACTGCAAGAACGGCACTCCCGTGCTTATCGGCGAAGGGGAACTTCCAAGCGACGATTTCTTCAGAGCGCTTGCCTCTCTTAATTACGAGGGATTTATTTCTGTTTTATGGAACTGTGAGATTACCGATGCCGATATAGTCCTGACGCATTTCGCAAGCTTTACGGGAGATGCTTTGAAAGAAGACAGGGAATGTGACAGTCTCTATTATAACAGAGCGCACACAGGTTCTTTCATATGGAAAAAATACGATGTAATCGATAAGACTTTTTCCGAAGTACTCGATGAGGTTGCCGACAGATATCCCGACCAATATGCATTCAGATACACTACGCTTGACTATACGAGAACATATTCTCAGTTCAGAAAAGATGTTGACAGAACCGCCGCCGCTCTCATAGCTCTCGGCGTAAAGCCCGGATATCACGTTGCAATATGGGCAACGAATATACCGCAATGGTTTATTACATTCTGGGCAACAGTCAAAATCGGAGCTGTTTTGGTTACGGTAAATACAGCCTATAAAATTCATGAGCTTGAATACCTCCTGCGCCAGTCCGACACTCATACGCTTGTTATGATTAAAGGATACAAGGAGATTGAATATGACAGTATAATAAAGGAGCTTTGTCCCGAACTAGGCCAAATAGAAGCGGGTGCACCGCTGTATGCCGAAAAACTGCCTTTCCTTCGTAATGTCATTACCGTCGGGTTTGAAATGAAGGGATGTCTCGAATGGCAACAGATGATGGAAAAAGGAAAAATCACACCTCTCGAAGAAGTCAGACGTCGGGCATCCTCAGTTAAACCCTCCGATGTTGCCAACATGCAATACACCTCCGGTACAACAGGTTTTCCCAAGGGAGTAATGCTGACTCATAACAACATAATAAACAACGGGAAAATAATAGGAGACAGAATGGATTTGTCTACTGCCGACAGGATGATGATTCAAGTACCCATGTTTCACTGTTTCGGAATGGTTCTGTCTATGACGTCCATGATGACACACGGCGGTACTCTTTCACCGCTTCCGTACTTCTCACCGAAATCGTCTCTTGCGTGTATTAACGACGAAAAAATCACCTGTTTTAACGGCGTTCCCACAATGTTTACCGCAATGTTCGGTCACCCTGACTTTAAAAAGACCGATTTTTCGCATATAAGAACCGGTATAATGGCGGGCGCAAACTGCCCGGCGGAGCTCATGAGACGTGCTGCACGTGAGATGAACATGGCTGAGATACTCAGCGTTTACGGGCAGACCGAGGCGTCTCCCGGGTGCACAATGGGTGAGGTAAATGAGCCTCTCTCAAAACGTGTTGAAACTGTCGGGAGCGCTTTTCCCGGTGTTGAATGCCGTATTATCGACCCGGAAACGGGAGCGGAAATGCCGTGCGGAGAAAGCGGTGAGTTTGTCGTTCGGGGATATAACGTTATGAAGGGATATTATAAAATGCCCGAGGAAACACGTGTGGCGATCGACAGCGAAGGGTGGCTTCACAGCGGGGATATCTGCTGCATGACCGAGGACGGGTACTATAAAGTTACGGGCAGACTTAAAGATATGATTATACGGGGCGGAGAGAATATTTATCCGAGAGAAATCGAGGAGTTTTATCTCACAAGCCCGAAAGTGCGTGATGTTCAGGTTGTCGGAGTCCCCGACAAAGTAATGGGCGAAGAGGTCTGCATTTGGATTATAGTGAAGGACGGCGAGATAACGGATGAGGCCGAGATGCGTTCCTTCGGACTTTGCCATATGGCAAAACATAAAGTTCCCCGATATTATATGTTCGTGAAGGAATTCCCGATGAACGCCGCCGGAAAAATACTTAAATACAAGATGAGAGAAGAGAGTACAAAGATATTCGGCACCGAATAAGCCTTGCGGAATTGGCAGTTTAAATCGATTAAAATTTTTCATAAATTTCCGCTTGACAAAAAAATATCGGTGTGGTATACTGCATTCAGTTGAATATTAAAAGCTTTGACGAAGACGGAGAAACCATGAAACTTCACAGAGAGTCGGGGACGGTGCAATCCCGACAGCGGACGGTTTTAAACCTATCACTTCCGAGCTGAAGAGTGAACGTTGCATTTTGCAATCAGTAATATCTTCCGTGATTGCTGCGTTAATGCATACGGCTTGTCGGAGCCTGAGTGGCACATTGTGCAATTTGAGTGGTACCGCGGGTATCGGATATAGAAATTATTCGGACTCGTCTCAAAATCTTGAGACGAGTCTGTTTTTTTGTTTAGGAGGTTAGATATGAGCAGTCAGACAAACACACAACTTTTCGAAATAGCCGAACGTATAAAGGAAATGCGTGAAATTCTCGGCTATTCGACAAGGGAAATGGCTGAGGCAACAGAGGTTACGGTTTCCGATTATGAAAGCTATGAGGTCGGCGGTGCGGATATGCCATTTACTTTCATTCACAAATGCGCCCTGACTTTCGGTATTGAGATTACGGAACTGCTCGAGGGTAACTCCGCAAGACTGTCAAGCTATACTGTCACAAGATGCGGTAAGGGACAGCAGACGGCAAAGGAAGAGGGTATCACGATATCCGACCTTGCGCCGAAATTCAAAGGGAAAATTGCCGAACCGTATTGGGTTAAATACGAATACTCGGAACAGCTTCAAAATTCTCCGATTCATCTCTCACGCCATTCAGGGCAGGAATTCGATATTGTAATCTCCGGTTCTTTAATGGTTCAGGTTGGAACGAACAAGGAAGTCCTTCATGCGGGCGACAGTATTTATTATAACAGCTCGACGCCGCACGGAATGATAGCTGTCGACGGCGAGGATTGCGTTTTTTGCGCAGTTGTTCTTCCGGGCGAAGAAGTACCGTCCGAGGCCGTCAGAGAGAGCGTAGGTGCCGTCAGGCCTTCGACAAGGCTGCTTTGCGAGCGGTTTGTCAAAACCGAAGAAGACGAAAACGGAACACTTCAAAAAATCAGCTTCAAAAATGAGGACAAGTTCAATTTCGGCTTTGATGTTGTCGATGCGGTAGCGGAAAAATACCCCGATAAGCTTGCAATGATTCATCTTGACAAATACAAGAAGGAACGCAGATTTACCTTTAAGGATATCAAACTCGAATCCGCAAGAACGGCAAACTACTTCAAGTCATTGGGCATTAAAAAAGGCGACAAGGTTATGCTTGTTCTGAAACGTCACTATCAGTTCTGGTTCTGTATGGTAGCTCTTCACAAACTCGGCGCCGTTGCCGTGCCCGCAACGTTTTTGCTTAAAGAACACGATTTCGAATACCGTTTCAATGCAGGCGGAATAAACGCCATAGTCTGCACATCCGACGGTGATACGGCGGAAATAGTCGACAGAGCATCAAAGTCTTGTGAAAGCCTAACAAATAAGATATTAGTCGGCGCAAGCCGTGAGGGCTGGCACGATTTTGACAGTGAGTACAAACTGTTCACAAGAAAGTTCGAACGCACCGACGACACAGCATGCGGAGACGATACCGCTCTTATGTTCTTCTCGTCGGGAACGACAGGAAATCCCAAAATGGTGGAACACAAGCACACGTATGCTTTGGGTCACTTTGTTACGGCGAAATACTGGCACTGCTGTGAACGCGACGGGCTCCACTTCACTATATCCGATACGGGCTGGGGTAAGTCTCTTTGGGGAAAACTTTACGGTCAATGGCTCTGCGAGGGTGCTGTATTCGTATACGATTTTGACCGTTTCAGCTCCGCCGATATCCTTCCGATGTTCAAAAAGTACAACGTGACAACGTTCTGTGCTCCCCCGACCATGCTTCGCATGATGATAAAAGAGGACTTGTCAAAGAACGATTTTTCGTCTCTTCACCACATAACAACGGCGGGAGAGGCGCTTAATCCCGAAGTCGCAAAGCAGTTTAAAAAGATAACGGGTCTTGAAATAGCCGAGGGATTCGGGCAGACCGAAACAACTCTTACAATAGCAAACCTTTACGGCTCACCCGTAAAAATCGGTTCAATGGGCAAAGCGTCACCGCAATACGATATTGATATTGTTGATGCGGACGGAAAGAGTGTTGCAAACGGTGAGACGGGTGAAATCGTAATCAAACTCGGAGACAAAAATCCTCTCGGCCTTTTTAAGGAATACTACCGTGACAGTGAGAAAACGTCGGAATGTATGCATGACGGGTATTATCATACGGGAGATACCGCATGGAGGGACGAGGACGGATACTTCTGGTACGTCGGCAGAGTCGACGATGTCATTAAATCGTCCGGATATCGTATCGGCCCGTTTGAAATCGAAAGCGTTATAATGGAACTTCCTTACGTTTTGGAATGCGGTGTTTCCGCATATCCCGATGAGCTTCGCGGACAGATAGTCAAAGCAAGCGTTGTTCTGACAAAAGGAACGGCGGCAACCGAGGAACTCAAACGTGAAATCCAGGAGTATGTTAAACAGCATACGGCACCTTATAAGTATCCGAGACTTGTGGTATTCAGGGATGAACTCCCCAAGACCGTAAGCGGAAAAATACAGAGAAACAAACTGTGAGGCGGCAATGAAGATTACATGTATTCAAATGGAACCTGCTTTTGCGGAACCTACCTTGAACAATAAAAAGGCCGAAGAGCTGATTTCAAAAGCGGCGCTTCAAAAGCCCGATGTAATGGTACTTCCGGAAACGTGGAATACGGGTTTTTTTCCGAAAGACAATCTTTTTGAACTTGCCGATAAAGAATGTCTTGACACGGAGAGGGTAGTCGGCGCTCTGGCGAAAAAGTACAGCGTCAACATAGTTGCGGGGAGTGTAGCCTCGGTAAGAAACGGCAAAATCCGCAACACCGCCTGCATATTCGACAGGACCGGGGCTTGCATTGCGAAATACGATAAAACTCACCTTTTTACGCCTATGGGTGAGGACAGATATTTCGAAAAGGGAGACAGCCTTTGCAAGTTTACTCTTGACTCGGCGAAATGTGCGGTTATAATATGTTATGATATCCGTTTTCCCGAGCTTACAAGAACGCTTGCGCTTTCCGGTCTTGATGTTCTGTTTGTCGTGTCGGAATGGCCAGCGGCAAGAATTCGGCATTTGCTTGCTCTAACAAAAGCGAGAGCTATAGAAAATCAAATGTTTGTTGCTTGCTGTAATGCCGTCGGAACGGCAGAAGGTACGGTGTATGCGGGCGCCTCGACAGTTCACGGCCCTCTCGGAGATGTACTCTGCAAAGCGGGGGACTCCGAGGAAATAATAAGCGCCGAGTGCGATATGTCAACAATCGGAGAAATTCGAAACAGTATCAATGTTTTTAATGACAGAAGAACCGACTTATACGGCGTTTGTCGGTATTGATGAAGATATTAACAACAAAGGAGAATGAAAATGGACTACAATTTCACAGTGACGAGAACAACACACCCGAAGCAGAGACCCGAGGACGAAACAAAACTCGGCTTTGCACGCTATTTTACAGACCACATGTTCTGCATGGACTGGGATGAGGGCATTGGCTGGCACGACGGCAGAGTCGTTCCGCATGAACCTATTCTTATTGAGCCTGCATCGTGTGTTCTTCACTACGCGCAGATGATGTTCGAGGGAATGAAGGCATACCGTACTCCTTCAGGCGAAATTCAGCTTTTCAGACCTGATATGAATGTTAAGAGAATGAAGAGAACCAACGAGCGTATGTGTATGCCGTATCTCCCCGATGACCTTCTGACGGCGGCTGTACGTGCGGTAATAAAAGAGGATATCGATTGGGTACCGTCGGCTCCCGGAACGGCTCTTTATATAAGGCCCTTCATGTTCGGAGATGAAGTATCGTTTTCGGTTCTGCCCGCAAAGCACTACAGATTTATGATTATTCTGAGCCCCACGGGATCGTATTATGCGGCAAATGACGGCGGTCTTTCCACGACGAGAATATATGTCCAAAACGAATATATCCGTGCGGCAAAAGGCGGTACGGGATATGCAAAAGTCGGCGGAAACTACGGCGGCGGAATGAGAGCATCACAAGACGCAATGAAGTACAATTGCAAGGATGTCCTTTGGCTTGATGCTGCGGAACACAAATATGTTGAGGAAATAGGAACATCGAATGCGTTTTTCTTTATCGACGACGAGGTTATAACGGCGCCGCTCGATTCGGGTACGATTCTTCCCGGCATAACAAGAGATTCCGTAATATGCCTCTTGAAACGTTGGGGAATTAAAGTCAGCGAGAGAAAACTTTCAATTGATGAGGTTCTCTCGGCAAGCAAGTCGGGCAGATTGAAAGAGATATTCGCAAGCGGTACGGCGGCTGTAATTTCGCCTATAGGTTGGCTTAACTATGTTGGTACGGATTATCAGGTTTCGGACGGAAAAGTCGGACCCCTGGCACAAAAACTGTATGACAACCTCTACGGAATACAGACGGGAACAGTCGAAGATTATATGGGTTGGACATATCCGCTTGGACTTAAAGCATAATTCATGAAGAGAATTAATCTTTTTCTCGGACATTACGGCAGCGGAAAGACCAATGTTGCCGTCAATTATGCACTTTTTCTGAAGAAAAGCGGTTTTGAGACGGCTATTGCGGACATCGACATTGTCAATCCGTATTTCAGGACCGAGGACAGCAGGGATTATCTCGAAAAAAACGGAATAGAGGTAATATCCCTTCCTTTCGCAAACAGTAATGTTGATCTCCCGGCGCTTCCGCCCGAGGCATACTCACTTGTTCAAAACCGTGCAAAGTCGGCTGTGTTCGACGTCGGCGGAGACGACAGAGGAGCATATGCTCTCGGCCGGTATGTACCGTATATAAAGGAAGAGAACAACTACGAAATGTTTTTTGTTGCCAATTTCTGCAGAGCGCTGACACCGGATGCCGAAAGCGCCTATAGTGTAATGCTTGAAATCGAAACGGCATGCGGGATGCATTTCACGTCGGTGGTCAATAATTCCAATCTCGGAAACGAGACGACGGCAGAGCTTATCGAAAAGCACCGTGCCGATGCCGAGCGGCTTTGTGATATTTCCGGGTTACCGCTTGCTTTCACGTCCGTTCGGGAGGACATATGCGAAAAAGGAGATTTTCCGATCAAGCTTCAGAGAGTATATTATTAGGAGGGACATATGGCAAAGGTTACATTTAATGAAGATATTTGCAAGGGATGCGGACTTTGTGTCGGTGCGTGTCCTAAGAAGATAATTGCAATTGCCAAAGACAAAATCAACAGAAAAGGGTATTCGCCCGCGGAAATTACCGATGGGGACAAATGTATAGGTTGCGCTTTTTGCGCCACTATGTGCCCTGACTGTGTAATAACCGTGGAAAGGTAGGAAAAGAAATGGCTGAAAAAGTATTGATGAAGGGAAACGAAGCAATAGCGGAAGCCGCAATACGTGCGGGATGCCGCCACTATTTCGGCTATCCCATTACCCCTCAGACAGAGGTTGCGGCTTACATGGCAAAAAGAATGCCCAAAATCGGCGGATGCTTTTTGCAGGCGGAAAGTGAGATATCGGCAATAAACATGGTTTACGGAGTTGCGGGAACGGGTCGCAGAGTTATGACATCGTCCTCAAGTCCTGGAGTATCTTTGAAGCAGGAAGGTATCTCATATATAGCGGGAGCGGACTTGCCCGCACTTATAGTTAACGTTCAGCGAGGCGGACCGGGACTCGGCGGGATACAGCCCAGTCAATCGGACTATTTCCAAGCGACAAAAGGCGGCGGACACGGCGACTATCATTTGATAGTACTTACACCTGCCTCTGTTCAGGAAATGGCGGATATGACGGCGCTTGCGTTTGACCTTTCGGATAAATACAGAGTGCCCGCAATGCTTCTTGCCGACGGGACAATGGGACAGATGATGGAGCCTGTTGAACTTCCCGAGGCTGTCGAATACAATGCCGACAAACCGTGGGCTGTTACGGGAACGGAAACGAAGAGAGAGCACAATATAATCAATTCTCTTTATCTTGTGCCCGAAGAGCTCGAAAAGACCAACTTCGAGAGGTTTGAACGTTACAGACAGATTGAAGAAAATGAGGCTCGGTACGAGTGCTATATGACAGATGATGCGGATTACTGCTTGGTTGCGTTCGGAATTGCCGCGAGGGTATCGAAAAATGCGGTGAACGCGCTTAGAGCCGAGGGCATAAAAGCGGGTCTTATAAGGCCTATCACCGTTTGGCCGTTTCCGAAGAAACCTATTTCGGAGGCGGCAGAACACGTCAAGGCTTTTGTAAGTGTTGAGCTTTCAATGGGTCAGATGATAGAGGACGTAAGACTTGCCGAAGAGTGCAGAAAGCCGGTTGTGCTCTGCAACAGGGCGGGCGGAATGATTCCGACTCCCGAACAGATAATCGAATGTGTCAGGAATTTGCATGGAGGTAATGAGTAATGGCGTTTGTATTTGAAAAGCCGAAGAGCCTTACCTCGGCGGAACTTCACTACTGTCCCGGATGTACTCACGGTATTATCCACAGACTTGTAGCCGAGGCTATTGACAGTCTCGGAATAGAGGGAAAAACAATAGGAGTTGCACCTGTCGGATGTGCCGTTATGGCGTATAATTACTTCACTTGCGACATGGTCGAGGCGGCGCACGGCAGAGCGCCTGCCGTTGCAACCGGAATTAAACGCTCCATTCCCGAAAACATAGTGTTTACATATCAGGGAGACGGCGACCTCGCATCAATCGGCATGGCGGAAACAGTTCATGCGGCAACGAGAAACGAAAATATCACCGTAATTTTCGTAAACAACGCAATTTACGGAATGACGGGAGGACAAATGGCGCCGACATCCCTTCCGGGGCAAGTGACACAGACCTCACCTTACGGACGTGACGTTTCAAGCGCGGGATATCCCATAAGAGTTTGCGAAATGCTCTCGACTTTAGACGGTCCCGAGTATATAGCAAGAGTTGCCGTCAACAACGTCAAAAATATAAAGACGGCTAAGGCGGCAATAAAGAAGGCTTTTGAAAATCAAGTCAACAACAAAGGATTTTCTTTAGTCGAAGTTATCTCATCCTGTCCGACAAACTGGGGCATGACCCCCGAGAAGGCTCTTGAGTGGGTAGAGGAAAAAATGATTCCTTACTATCCCGATACTATCGGACTTCCGACAGGTTCATCGCTTATTATTACACTGCAATTTGC
>CAZCSZ010000005.1:0-13062 GCA_964501305.1 uncultured Ruminococcus sp. | reverse complement strand
TTATAAGGGTATTCGATGCTCTTAACGACCCCAGAAACCTTGAGGCATCCATTAAAGCTATTAAAAAATACGGCGGTATTTGCGAAGCTGCATTCAGCTATACAAAAAGCCCCGTTCACAGCGAGGAATACTTTGTAAACCTTGCCCTAAAACTTCAGGAAATGGGAGCCGATACTATCTGTATTAAAGATATGGCAAACCTCCTTCTTCCCTTTGAAGCTTATTCTCTTGTTAAAAAGCTTAAAGAAGCTCTTTCGATACCGGTTCATCTTCACACCCACAACACAACGGGAACAGGCGATATGGCAAACCTTATGGCGTCGTTTGCAGGTGTTGATATTGTTGACTGTGCACTCTCGCCTTTGGCAAACGGCACGTCGAACCCTTCAACCGAATCTCTCGTCGCAACGCTCAAAGGAACCGACCGTGATACAGGTCTTGACCTTGCACTTCTCAACGAGGCCGCAGCTCATTTCCGCACAGTCGCCGACAAACTCAAATCAGAGGGAACGCTTGATCCCAAGGTGCTGAATGTCGATACAAAAACCCTTCTTTATCAGGTGCCGGGCGGTATGCTCTCGAACCTCTTAAATCAGCTGAAGCAAGCTAATGCGGAAGATAAGTTTTACGATGTTCTTGCCGAAGTGCCGAGAGTCAGAGCCGATTTCGGATATCCTCCGCTTGTCACACCCACAAGCCAAATCGTCGGAACGCAGGCGGTACTTAATGTGCTTATGGGCGAAAGATATAAGATGGTATCCAAAGAGTCAAAGGGGCTTCTTCGCGGGGAGTACGGTGCACTACCGGGAGAAGTAAACGAAGAAGTCAGACGCAAGGCTATCGGTGATGACGAAATAATAACATGCCGTCCTGCCGACCTTATTGAACCCGAACTCGAAAAATACCGTATTGAAGCGGGTGAGCTTGCAAAAAGTGAAGAAGATGTGCTTTCATATGCTCTTTTCCCGCAGGTTGCATCTAAATTTTTCGAAAAGAGAAATGCGGCGGATAAATCCGACTCTGCCGACGGCCCGTCCGATTCAGTCAGAGTTCTCTTCGTTGATGACCGTACCTGACGTCTTTTATTAATAGAACAATAGCCGACATTGCCGAAAGGACTTGTTCCCGACAGCACTGTCGGTTTTTCTGTTTCGGAACGGTTTTCAGCCGAATACGGCTGTGTTTATAAATAAAAGTGTAATATATGGACTGTTTTTGTTGACTTTTAAATACAGCTTGTGATATACTTATAATGTTAAAACAGCTCGCTTTACGGCGGGCACATTTCGGAGGATTAAATGAAGGCTGTAATAACTGTGGTCGGAAAAGACATGGTAGGTATTCTTGCAAAGGTAAGCGGTGAATGTGCCGAATTCAACGCCAATGTAATCGAAGTTACGCAGTCTGTGCTTCAGGATATGTTTGCCATGGTTATGCTTGTAGATATAAGCTCTTTGAACACGGAAATGTCGGTGTTCTCGCAAAAAATGAGTGACATGGGGAAGGCAGAGGGTCTTTCCGTACACGTAATGCACGAAGATATATTCGATTCAATGCACAGGATATAAGTATATGATTAACGTAAAAGATATTCTCGAAACCATAAAGATGATTGAAGAGGAGAATCTCGATATCCGAACTATAACAATGGGTATCTCTCTTCTCGAATGCGCCCGCGGCGATATCGACGAAAGCTGTGAGCTTGTTTACGATAAGATAACAAAAAAAGCCGAAAGACTTGTATCCGTCGGAGAAGAACTTGAAGCTTCTCTCGGCATACCGATAATAAATAAAAGGATTTCGGTAACGCCGATTTCTGCGCTCGTTGCCGCAAGCAAAGGAGATCCCGTTAAGTATGCGCAAACTCTGGAAAGAGCGGCAAGAGCAACGGGAGTTAACTTTATAGGCGGCTACTCCGCTCTCGTCCATAAAGGCTTTTCGGCAGGGGACCGTGAGCTTATTGAGAGTATTCCCGAAGCGCTGGCGACAACCGAACACGTCTGTTCATCGGTAAATGTTGCATCGACTAAAAGCGGTATCAATATGGATGCCGTTAAAATGGTCGGTCATACCATTCTGCGTGCCGCCGAGTTGACCAAGGACAACAACTGCATAGGAGCTGCAAAGTTTGTTGCTTTTTGCAATGCACCCGAGGACAACCCGTTCATGGCAGGTGCCTTTCACGGTATAGGAGAACCCGACTGCGTTATAAATGTCGGTGTTTCGGGCCCGGGAGTGGTGCGTGCGGCGCTTTCGAAAGCAGGAGACTGCGATATTACCGAGATTGCAAACATCGTCAAAAAAACCGCATTCAAGATTACGAGAATGGGTCAGCTTGTCGGGACAAAAGCATCGGAAATACTCGGCGTGCCGTTCGGCATTGTCGATTTATCCCTTGCACCTACACCGGCAGTCGGCGACTCGGTCGCTCACATACTCGAAGAGATGGGTCTTGAAAAGTGCGGTGCTCACGGCACAACGGCGTGTCTTGCCCTTCTCAACGACGCCGTAAAGAAAGGCGGTGTTATGGCATCGTCTCACGTCGGCGGTCTTTCGGGAGCATTTATTCCCGTATCCGAAGATGCGGGCATGATAGATGCCGCCGCTCAAGGGGTTCTTTGTATTGAAAAACTTGAGGCCATGACAGCTGTTTGCTCTGTCGGACTTGACATGATAGCCATTCCGGGGGACACGCCTCCCGAGATTATTTCGGCAATTCTTGCCGACGAAGCGGCAATAGGCCTTATCAATTCAAAGACAACGGCCGTAAGGCTCATTCCCGCAATAGGCAAAAAAGCGGGTGACGTGCTTGAATTCGGCGGACTTCTCGGTTATGCGCCGATAATGGAAATCAACCGTAAAAGCCCTGCGAAATTCATCGCCAGAGGCGGAAGAATTCCGGCACCTATCCAGAGCCTCAAAAATTAATCAAAGCGGAGAAAAACATGAAGTACAGAATAAAAGATTATCCGGATATAAAAGAAAAAGTCGACGCGATGAGTACGGAGGAACTTCTGTCGAAGATAATAATACCTCACCTGACACCGAATGTCGACTACTGCCCGAAAGCCGAAGAAACAAGAGACAATTTCGGAGTATTTGTTTTCAGTTCCAAGGCTGAAGACTGTATAAAGATGGCAAACGACATCAATGAAGGCAGAGAGGAAAAAGCTCTCGTCGTATCCGATATAGAAAACGGAGCAGGAAGCGCCCTTGTCGGCGGTGTCGCTTTTCCGTCGCTTCGCGCCGTTGCCGAAACGGGAGAGGCGGAATATGCGTATAAAATGGGCAAATATACCGCTGAGGAAATGAGACTTGCGGGATACCATTGGGCATTTGGGCCGTGTGTCGACATACTCGGAAACAAAGACTGTCCCGTGCTCTCACTGAGAAGCTGCGGAGACACTGCAGACGAAGTGCTCGATTTTGCCGGCGGATATATGAGAGGCCTTCAGGAAAACGGGATGATAGCTACAATAAAGCATTTTCCCGGAGACGGATACGGAACGGATGACCAACATATTACGGTGCCTGTAAATCCGTTGTCCAAAGACGAATGGTACGCTCAGTTCGGCAAAGTTTATTCAAAGCTTATCGAAGACGGTGCAATGGCGGTTATGCCGGGGCATATAGCTTTGCCGGCTTTTGACGATAAGGATGAATACATGGACATGTATCCGCCTGCCACCGTTTCGAAAAAAGTGCTTGGCGATTTGCTTCGCGGCGAGTTGGGATTTGAAGGTCTTATCGTATCCGATGCTGTCAACATGGGCGGTTATTGCGGTTACATGAACTGGTTTGAAGCTAACGCAAAGTTTCTCGAGGCAGGGGGCGATGCGCTTTTGTTCCAATACTACAAACCCGAATACATAGAAGGCATGAAAAAGCAACTTGAGAACGGCACGCTCTCTCTTGAAACGCTGAAGAACAGAGCATACAGAAATCTGTGCTTCGCCAGAGAGTATTTCGATACACACACCGACACACCGACTTTCAACCGCGAAGAGGCTGAACAGTGCGCCAAAGAAGTATGCGAAAAGTCGGTCAAAGTTGTAAGAGACCGTGCATCCGTTTTGCCTGTAAAGCTTGACGGCAATTCGAAGGTTTTGCACGTCATAATGACGCAGATAGACTACCCGCTTGAGGCTCCGAGAGAGCTGACAGAACGATTGCGCACGATATGCGGCACCGTAGATGTCATGGACGACCCGAGACCGTGGCTTATAAAAGAAGCTGTGCTGACGGGCGGATACGATTATGTTATCGTAACGGCGGGCATTTATGCCACATACGGACTTAATACCGTGAGATTTGCGGGAGGGGTTGCCCGTAATATGATGGAAGGATGGATGAGATTCGGCACCCCGTGCATCTTCATATGTAACGGTCATCCGTATTTTGCAGAACAGTTCAAGGGACTTGTAGATACGGCAATCAATACATACGGATACAATAAATATACCACCGACAAAGTCATGGAGTTACTTCTCGGATAACAGCGTATCGAACAAAGCGGTGCAATAGGCCGTTAAAAGCTTTGAGTTTTGAGAGGACATAGAAATGAAAACAAGACCGATATCCGTTTTGCTTACACTGACAGTGCTTGTCTGCACTGCACTTTGCGGTTGCGAGTCGGCTCTTGCGGGACTGACAGCATCGAAGAACGGAAATATTACCGTAACCGCAAGCTCCGATGAACCATTGTCGGGCATGAAAATATCCGAGGTCAACTTTATTATTGAAGCCGACGGCAAAACAGCTGACAACACATGCGAATGGACAATAGTCGATAATGACGGCAACGAAAAAACAGCAGACGGAGTTTTCAAGTCTCTCTCAACTTATTATGCTACCTTGAACTTCAAAATACCGTACGGCGTCGAAGCTGAAAACGTTGTTTTTAAATTAAAAAAAGGAGCCGGAAAGCTTGCGGATTTCAACCTTGACAGCACAGGTGAGAAAGCACAGGCACGTATAGTATTTAAAATCAAAAAACTTATCGAGATAAGCGGCACAGTACCCGAAGCCGACAAAAAAGCAGCCGATATGGACTTTACGGTTAAAGTTGACGGTGAAGATGCCGAATTTACCGCTTCATGGAACGAACACGGCGACAGGCTACGTCAAATGAAGCCCGACGAAGTTTTTTCATCGGACAGAGTTTACAGTTTAGATCTATCATATTACATCCCCGTCGGAACAGATTATGAAATGCTTAAGTTCGGAGGAAACATGGGCGGCGGCAAGTATGACGGAAGCGGTTATATTGAGGAAACGGGAGAGCTTTGGAGCCATATAAGATTTGACCCCGCCGATATAAACGGCATTTGTAAAATCTCAATTGATATCGATTCTCCGAAAACGGGAGATTTACCGTCTGCTATCGGTTGCAATGTAAAATGCAACGGGGAGAAAACCGACTGCACCGTATTCTGGAGCGGTGAAAACGGAGAAGGAACGATTCTCGACAAGGACGGCAAGTTTGCTGTGCAGACGGGCATTCTCGCAACAGTCAGAATTACGACAGACAGGGTATTTTCGGAAGGCAATATAATTGTCACGGCGGGTGACTCTTGCAGTGTGAATGAAAAAGAATATGTGCCCGGCGATGCGGACGGCGAGAGTGCTTATATTTCCATCGTTCTGTCCTTTAATTCTCCTGATGCCGAAAGCGATACCCGAAATGAGAGCGAAGCGGAGGAAACCGAGGCAGACATCCGGCCCACAAACGGCGCATGCGCTCACAATTATACGGTTGTATCGAGCGTTAAGGCTACTTGCACCGAAGACGGAAACAAGATATATCAGTGCGCATACTGCGGTATCAGTTATAAGGAGACTCTGCCGAAAAACGGACATTCCTTTGCTGCAAAAGGCACGGTACAGCCGACTTGTACAAGCGACGGCGAGCAAATATCGGTCTGCAAGAATTGCGGCGTTACCGACTCGAAAGTAATTCCTTCAATACCGCACGATATTGAAAAAGTCGAGGTCAAAGCAAGCTGTACGCTCAGAGGATACACAAAATGCACATGTAAGAGATGCAGCTACAGTTATACCGAAAACGATATTGCACCGACAGGGCACAGCTATGTTGAAAGTATTGTAAGAGAAAGAACCTGCGCCGAAGGTGGAGTTATTAAAAACACGTGTTACGTATGCGGCGATACGTATATTACGGAAGAGGCGGCAACAGGACATAATATTCAGTCTTGGACTCATAATTACAATACGGCAGTACACAGCGGCACTTGCTCGACGTGCGGAGAAACCGTTACGGAAACCCATGCATTCGATTATACCTATATTGACGATACCCGTCACAGCTTTGCGTGTCCTGTTTGCGGATTAACAGGCAAAGAGGCACACAAAAAGGATTCATGTGCCCTCTGCCACTGACGAAAAGCCGACAGCTCAATGAACTGTCGGCTTTGATATTATTTACCGTTTGTCGAGAAAGAATTCTTTCATGATATTCGAACAATCATCGGCACAGATACCGAATACAACCTTCGGTTTGTGGTTTACAGGCAGTGAGTTCAGGTCAAACAAACCACCGAAGGCGCCGCTCTTTTGTTCCGATGCTCCAATATACAGTCGTGGAACACGGGCATTGATTATTGCTCCGGCACACATGGGACAAGGCTCAAGTGTGACAAACATTTCGCATGAAACGAGTCTCCACCCGCCAAGTGCCCGACACGCCGCATCAATCGCCGATATTTCGGCGTGAGCCGTAGCAGACTTATCCTGCTCTCTCCTGTTATAGGATGCCGCTATTATTTCATTGTGCCGAACTATGACGCACCCGACGGGAATATCTCCGTTTGAAAAGGCGACTCTTGCGAGTTTGAGAGCTTCGCTCATGAAAAACTGCCGTCTTTCCGTCTCATCGACAATATCTCCGGGCAGAGCGGATGCCGTTCCCACAGGGAGATTTTTAACTGCTTTTATCGGTCTGTCGGGGTCAAGGCTGTATTTTTTCAAAGCTTATCTCCTCTCACAAAATATATGCTGTAAATCCCTCTTCCTCAAGGCGGCTCAATGTCGAAAGAGCTGTGCTTTCTCTGTCGGTCAGACCAAAATATGAAGGCCCCGCTCCGCTGAGGGATGCTCCAATGCACCCTTCTTCAAGCATAATGGCCTTTGCTCGGCCTTCGTAATCGCAAGCTTCTTCAAAAACATTGAACAGTGACTTTGACAACCCGATTAAGTCGCACTGTTCAAGTGCCTTCACCGTATCGGAGGCTGATATCCTCTTTTCGCCTCTTTTTGCGTTATATATATCCACAAGTGAGTATGCTGCTCCGGTTGATAGCTTTTCTTCTTTTCCTACAACTATAACTCCGTGTAGCTTTATTTCGGTATCTATCGGCATTATTACTTCTCCGATACCGCAACACAAAGCTGCTTTGCAAAAAAGGCAGAACGGCACGTCTGCACCGAGCGTATATGCTATGCGGGACAGTTCAAGTTCGTCAAACGGGCAAGAATAAAGTGTGTTCAGTCCTCGAAGCACAGCCGCCGCGTCGGCGCTTCCACCCGCAAGCCCGCTTTTGACGGGTATTTTCTTTTTGATTTCGATTGTAACGCCGTCATGCGGAGTGTTCTTTTTATGAAGAGCACCGAAAAAAGCAGATGCCGCCGAAAAGGCAATATTGTCTTTTTCGGAAAGGACATCCAAATCCGAGCTCTTTTTGCATTCCGAGGTGTCGCATTTAACGTTTATACCCTTCGCTGTTCTCTTTATATACACCTCGTCGGCGAGGCCGGATGGCATCATTACCGTTTCAATTTCGTGATAACCGTCATTTCTCTTGCCGTGCACTTCAAGAAACAGGTTAACTTTTGCATTTGCGATTTCATATATTTCGGTCATTTATTTCTCCGTATCCTCACAAAGCATGCGTATTTCCTCCGCTATATATTCAGACGTAAATCCGAACTCTTCAAAGAGTTCTGTAAGAGAACCGTGTTTTGCGAATGCGTCTATGGCGTGTATTCTGACGGTCAGCGCATTTTTTTGTGTGCACAACGCCGATGCAATACTCTCACCTATCCCGCCGTGTTTTATTCCCTCTTCGACAACAAGGACGGCCTGTGCTCCGCTTGCAAGAGAGCAAATCGTATCGGTATCCAAAGGATGTATTTTAACTAATTTGACTATCTTAACTTCAATACCGGTCAAAGCTGCAGCTTTAAAGACTGTCGAGGTTATTCTGCCGTATGTAAATATGACTATGCGGGCAGTGCCGACGCTACTTTCATAAACCGTCATCCCTAGCTCTTTTTTAAAGCCCGTTCTGTCGTATATTTCTTCGGTTCCTTTCGGATATCTTATAACATTGACTCCGCCGTTTAAGGCAAGCTTAAGGGCATCGTTGAGCTCGCTGTATGTTTCCGGAGAATAAACTGTTAAACCGGGAATACAGCTGAACAGGGAAACGTCGAAGATTCCCTGATGAGTAATCCCGTCCCCTTCGACAAGGCCGGATCTGTCAAGGCAGAGAGTAAGGGGTAGATTTTGAATGGAAACATCGTGGAACATTTGGTCGAAAACTCTTTGGGAAAAGGTGGAATACAGGGCCAAAACAGGCTTCATACCGCCTTTTGCAAGCCCGGCTGAAAACGCGACGGCATGCTCTTCGGCAATACCAACGTCGTAAAGCCTGTTCGGAAACATGGATGAAAAATCGGAAAGACCCGTGCCTCCTTCCATTGCCGCCGTCACAGCGCAGATTTTTTCGTCCGCTTCGGCAAGTGAGCACATAGTATTACCGAAAATGCGCGAAAAGCTGTTTTCGGAATGTGATATCGGAACGCCTGTTTTTAAGTCAAACGGTGACATTGAATGAAAGCTCTCGGGACTTTGTTCCGCAGGCGAGTACCCTTTACCTTTTACGGTTTTTATATGAACTAAGGTGCATATATCCTTGGTTTTTGCTTCTTTCAGAACTATTTCCATTTTGACAAGATCATTTCCGTCAACAGGGCCTATGTAGTCTATTCCCATGCACTCAAACAAATTATAGGATACAAGAATTCTCTTGAAAAAATCTCTTGTGCCTCTCGCAACGGATATAAGTCCTTTCCCGGCGTAGGGAACTTTCATTAGAAATTTCTTTATGTGATGCTTCACCGTGAAGTATCTTTTGCTCGTTCTGATTTTCGTGAGATAGTTCGACAGCGCGCCGACGTTTTTCGATATCGACATTTCGTTGTCATTCAGTATAACAATCAAGTTCCCCGCGCAATCAAGACAGTTGTTCAAGGCTTCGTATATCATCCCGTTTGTAAAGGAACCGTCGCCGACTATTGCAATTACATACTTTGAGGGGTCGTTTTTTGCCGCTGCCGCCGCCATCCCCAAGGCATGAGAGAGGGATGTACCGCTGTGCCCTTCGGTAAATGTATCATACTCAGATTCTTCTTGATTAACAAATCCCGATATCCCGTTCTTTTTTCTAAGCGTATGGAAATCGCTGTATCTGCCCGTAATCAGCTTGTGCGCATAGCATTGATGGCCGACATCGAATATGACGGTATCTTTCGGAGTGTCGAAAACACGGTGAATCGCCAAAGTAGTTTCCACAATACCGAGGTTCGATGCAAGATGCCCCCCGTTTTTACTCACAGTGTCGGTTATTACGTTTCTTATTTCATCCGCAAGACGGTCAAGCTCCCTGTAGGTAAGACCTCTTATATCGGTCGGCGAATTTATATTTTCAAGCATGGTTGTACCATCCCAAAATGTTCTTTGCGCAAGATGCGCTTTATACGTATAAAGTATACCACACAAGCCCGCTTTTGTCAAATTGTGCACTCATGCGTCGAAATCAAGCATCTAACGCAGTATGCTTGTATTGTCTTCGCCTTGACAGACAAACGACAAAACAAACAATCCCGTATTTGCAGATAGTTGGTTTGGGGTGCCTATTATAATTCAGAACACTTGAAAATCGGTTCATGTCTCGGAGCGAGTGCGGGATTGTGCAGAAGAAAAATATAAAAAATCTGAAAAACGAGGTTGAAATGAGAGAAGATATGTGTTACAATTACAATACATTAATGCGAAAAGGCGTTTGCCCGTTTGACATTCGACTCGGTGGTTTGAAGTTATTAAACGTCGCTCTGTTGAAAGATCAATGGCCGCCGTTAAAACATTATAACTTGAAAGGACTTAACAATGTACTTTAAAAGCGAAACATCAAGAGACAAATACGAGAGCGCCTCGGATAGATTCAAAAAGATTTTCCCGGACGCCGTCGGAAACACGGATGCAGAGTATCTTTCGTCCGGCAGAACTGCCGTTGTCGGTATTTCCCGACTTCCCATCTACGCCCCCGTTTGCCTTGATCTTTTCGGCAACGCAGACTTTTTGAACTATGTCGATACTGTTAACGGCGATGTTCATTTTGTATACGGTGAGACAATCACAGCAAACGGCAAAGTCGTCCCACCGTCAGTTGAAAATGCAATCAAAGCCACGGTTGACGAAGCAATAAAAGGTGTAGGAGAGCTTAACGAAAAAGGAGAGCACATAATAGATCTGAAAGGGATGACTGTCGGCACTCACTATACGGTCAACCTACTTCTCGGTTGCAGGGTTGGTTTTGAAAATCCGATGCTTACAACTCCGAAGTCGTCACTCGATGCATTCGGAAGAGGTGCGTTCAGGGCAGGAGCCGATACGCAGGTTCTCGCTTCCCGTTTTGTTCTCACTCCCGAAGAGGCCGGTGAACCCGTAAACCGTCAATTCTATCTTGTGGAAAACAACAAGCAGATATTCTACAGTGCAAATGTCCATGACAACGTGAAGAGTGCACGCTGTATTCACAAGCCCAATCATTCCGTTATCGAATACGAGACCGAATGCGGACTTAAAATCACAAGAACCGTCTTTATTCTCCCACAATATGAAGGAATGGCCGAGGCCGTTGAAGCACAGAAGGTCACGGTTGAAAACCTCACGGACAAAGACAGGAACATTAAAATAGTGATGACGGGTATGTTCGGAATTATGCCTCCGGATGCCCTCTCGAACGATATAATTTATGTTGCTATAATTCACGAGTCCGAATCCTTCAGCGAAAACGGCAAAGTTATTGCCCTTTCGCCTCATATGCGGCCCGCCTACGCTAAAAACAAGAGACGTTTTTCGGCTCTCTTTGTCAACGGTGAGGGAATGGACGAATATTGCGTCAGCTACACCGATTTTATAGGTAACGGCACCTTGGAATACCCAGCCAATGTCGCAAAACTCACAAGTCACCCCGCAAGAAAGGCAGCACCCTTCTTTGCAATGGGAAAAGCGCTCGATGTTAAAGCTCACAGCACAGTTACCGTAAACGAATTTGTAGGTTTTACATCCGACGACAATGACTGTCGTGCGAAGCTCGACGGGAATCTTAAAGTGTTGCGTGACAGATTCTCAACTTCGGAGAGCCTCGATGCCGCCCTTGATGACGTCAAAAAATTCTACAGCGAATACTCTTCGTATCTTTCCGTTGAAACGGGCAAGCGCGACCTCGATGCGTATATTAACAACAATCTGCCGTTCCAGGTACTGTATCAGTCTTTCCTTTCCCGCTCATTTGCATGGACTCAAAAGTCCTTCCGTCAAATAGGCTTCCGTGAGATACAGGATATGTATCCTTCACTATACTATCTCACCGCAATGGGTAACGCAAAGCTTGCAAAGCACATGATAAGTCAGTGGGTAAGAAACGTATACGAGTACGGATACGCAAACCATAACTTCTATTGGCAGGGTAACAGTGCGGGGGACTGCTCCGATGACCAACTTTGGCTCATTCAGGCTGTTTACAGATATGTTTGCCACACAGGCGACAGAGATTTTCTAAACGAAGAACATCCTATTGCTGGTTCCGACAAAAAAAGAACCGTTTTCGATACTATGTGGGCGGCTGTTGAGTACAGCGCAAAAATATCAGTCGGTAAACACGGACTTCCTCTTCTCGACCATGCAGACTGGAATGACTGCTTGAAGCTTGATGAGGACAGTATAAGCGCTCCTTATAAATTTGAACTTTATAAAAAACAACTTGAGGAAAAAGGTCAGGAATGGGGCGTTCCGTTTGAAAACCATTTCTGCGAGAGTGTAATGAACGCCTTTCTTCTCAAAGTTGCAGAGGATAACCTCAGAGAGCTTGCTCTCATGACGGGACGGAACGAAAGAGCGGAAGAGCTTGCCGCCCTCTCTGCAAAGTTGCAGGATAACATAACAAAACACGCATGGAAAGACGACTTCTTTGCAAGATGTCTTGTTAACAACCCCGCCAAAGGAAGAGAATGGGTCGGAGCTAAAGGAGACGGGCTTTCAACTGATGAAAGCATTGACGGTTCCTATTTCCTCAACAGCTTCTCCTGGTCAATTCTCGCAGACAGTGCAAGCGAAGAGCAGATAAGGGCAATGCTCACTCCCCTTTGTAAATACTTAAAGACCGAAGCGGGACTTATGCTTTCGTCGCCCTGTGACCTTGGCAGAGTATCTTCAACAACCGCAAGCGACCACTATTTCCCGGGAGACCGTGAGAACGGTGCTGTATTTAAACACGCGACGATGATGTCCACTGCCGCTATGTTCAAAGCCGCAAAAACGGTTAAGGACGAACAGCTTGCGGCAAAGCTTTCCGATTTGGCGTTTTGGATGCTCGACCGTGTATTTCCGTTTAAGACCATGGATAACCCTTATGTTCTCAAAGGAAATCCCCGTTTCTGCACACAGTACAACAACAGTCAGACACTCGAAGGAATCGGACCTATGCTTTCGGGTACCGCAAGTTGGCTTGCACTTTCCGTATTTGAATTTCTCGGAATCGAATATGTCGAAAACGGCATGATATTCAAGCCTGTTCTCCCCTCGGAAATGAGAGACGTTAAATTCAGCATAAGACGCCAAAACAGCTCCTTTGATATAACAGTTACAAAACCCGCCTCATTCTGCAGGGTATCGGATACCACCGAATATTATTTTGACGGAGAAAAATGCCCGTCTCTCATACCCGACCCTCAGGACGGCAAGCGGCATAAGATTGAAAT
>CAZCSZ010000004.1:0-13571 GCA_964501305.1 uncultured Ruminococcus sp. | reverse complement strand
TTTCAGAGGCTTCTCTACCGATGTCCGTCAGCATAGCCGTTACGTCATCAAAGGGCATTGAATACCTTTGAGATAAATATCTTGTCGATGCTGCAAGCTCGCCGTCGGGCCCTCCGAGCTGAGAAATTATAATTTGGGCGTATTTCGGATTGGGTCTTGAGATTTTTACGGGGTATTGTAGTCTTTTATCGTACAGCCACATTTGTTTTTACCTCCTCTGCCGATGAGAAGTTTGCTTCATATTGCCAAGGCCACGGTCCTTTCGCCCATGTCCATTCACTCTCGGAATATACACCGTTTTGGGTCAGAGGGCCGAAATTTTTTTCGTATGTCGCAACAGCATCCTTGAGCGCATTGTTTTGCATATTGTAGTATGCAAGTGCCTTCTTGCATTTCGGATGACAGTCAAGGTAGAGAACTGTTTCGTGCACTGCAAATGAAAGCTGTCGGATATTTCTCAACATGTTCGTCTTGCATATTCTCAACTCACACGTCCTCCCGGTGTTTTGAAATTACCGCATGAGGCGGCGCCGAACGGGAATTCAAGTCCCGCAAACAACGTTCCGTTTTTAAGCGCCGTGCAAGGGTCAAATAATCCTTCGAATGCCTGACTCGGAGAATAAATCATCGCAAGCGAAGGGCCTTTTTGAATGTTTTCGGGGAACGTGCTTCTGCCCGTTTCCGTTTGACCCTTTGCACTTGAAGAATATGCACAATCGGAACTTATATTTGTAGGAGAAAAAACGGTTGCAGAACCTTCAAGCTTTTTCCTGAAGTCTGCATCAATCCTTTCTTTTGGTGTTTTGTAATCGGTATCTGCCATATTATTTCCCTTTGGTTTATTTGTTTTGAGACACATTGCGGTCTCTCTACATTATATGACAGTTTGCGCTTGCTGTTACTGCACGGTAAACAATGAAGAAACTGTATGTACAAAGAAAAGCCCGTCTCGGCAAAACCGAGACGGGTATATAAATGTTGTCAGTAAACGGCAACAGATTTTAAAATCGGCGTATCACGGGAAGCGGTGACTGTGATTTTAATTTTCTTTGAGACAATCCCTTCCCATAAGTCTTTGCATATCGGGCATATTTTTCTGTTTCCGATGCATGTTCCGTTAAACACGATGTATTCCTGCAGTTTTTCTCCCTCGCTGTCGTAAAAGTGAATTCTGAAAGATTCTATCCTTTGCCCTTTGGCTATATCCTCCCGTAGCTCTATGTAACGTATAACGGAAGGCTTTTTAAGCTTGATTTCAAACACTTTCTGTGTGTCGCTTAAATCCTCTGTGACACGGATTTCAGAATTGCTTGCGAGGTTCACGGAAAACTCTTTGTTTATAAGGTCTCCGAGCTCTTTCAGGCGTTTTACGTCTCGGCTGTCTATAAGTCCGCGCCTGTCGGGCGGCACATTCAGATTTAAGCACGCATTGTTGCCGACACTTCTCAGATAAACGTCGAAGAGTTTTTCAAGAGAATGAGGCTCCTCCTCTTCGTGCCAGAACCACCCTTTCCGAATTGAATAGTCTATTTCCGCTCCCGTAAATACGAGCCCTTTTGAGTACATTATATTGGACAAAGTGCCGATATCGGTGTCGCAGTTTTCCATGTGAGACAGTGAACCTTTCAAAGGCGACGGTTCAGTTTGAATGTCTGAAAAATAACATAGCTCCGACGGTACAACCGCCCACTCGTCACGCCGCGAAAATGCACTTTCGTTACCGCACCAACGCACGTCGGGTCCGTGGTCATTGAATATTGTCGCTCCGGGCTGATACTTTCTTATAAGGTCGAAGTACTTGCGGAAAGTGTATTGCTGTTTCTTTCCTTCGGGCCCCTCACCGCATGAGCCGTCGAACCATACGTGGAAAACCTCGCCGTAGCCTGTGAGAAGCTCTGTCAACTGTGCGGCGTAATAGTCGTTGTATGCTTCTGTACCGTATAAAGGTGAATGTCTGTCCCAAGGAGACAGGTAAAAACCGAACTTAACGCCGCCTCTGCGGCACGCATCGGAGAACTCTCTGACAAGGTCTTTACCGTAAGGGGAATTCATTATATTATGGTCGGTATATTTAGTATCCCACAGACAGAAACCGTCGTGGTGTTTTGCTGTGATTACGGCGCCTTTCATGCCTGCGCTTTTAATTGCATCAACCCATTGGTCACAGTCGAGTTCGGTTGGATTGAAAACAGCGGGGTCTTCGTTTCCCGTCCCCCATTCAAGACCAGTAAATGTGTTAGGACTTATATGAATAAAGGCATAAAAGTTTGTCTCAAACCAGTTAAGCTGTCTTTCCGTGGGAACTACATTTCCGGCGGACTTTAAAAAATGTTCGAAATCGTTCATATGTACTCCGAGTATAATAAATAAGCGTTATTCACGTCGGTTTATATGATTATACATAGGTAAAAGCCGCTTGTCAACCGAGAATACGGAAAAAAACAAAAAAGCTATTGACAAACCGAGAAGTGTGTGGTATAATACCAACGAAAATGAAGCGGAGCTGTTGCTCACACCCGAACGGATAGCCGTCACGGGTTAATAAATTGCCGTTTACAGCGGCATTTTTGTGCGAGGCTTCGATTTCTTTCGCACATTTTTTATTATTCGGAGGTACTCCCCATCAGCACTAAAGAATTGCTCATCAACGATGACATTAAAGTCAATGAAGTCAGAGCTTTTGACGAAAACAACAATCCGATGGGCATTATGAGCATTGACGATGCACGCTCATATGCTTATGACCACGGTTTTGACATCGTTCTTATCGCTCCTCAAGCGGAACCGCCCGTATGCCGTGTTATGGACTACGGAAAATTCTGTTACGAACGCGATAAGAAAGAAAAGGAGAACAGAAAGAAGCAACAGACCGTTGAAATCAAGGAAGTGCAGCTTTCATGCCGTATTGAAAATCACGATTTCGAGACGAAGGTTAACCGTGCTAAGAAGTTCCTTTCCGAAGGGAATAAGGTCAGGGTATGCTTGCGCTTCAAAGGGCGTGAAATGGCACACCAAGACAGAGGACACGAAGTTATTCAAAGATTTATCGACGCATGTTCCGAACTCGGCACGGTCGATAAGAAACCCACGCTTGAAGGCAGACAGATATCTCTTAATATCGTGCCTGTAAAGAAATAAGTACAATTTCGGCATACGCCGTCTTATATTGTTAAATCAAAACCGAAAGGACAAAGAACAATGGGAAAAATTAAGACACATAGAGCATCCGCCAAAAGATTTTCGGTAACCGGAACAGGCAAGGTAAAGACCTTCCACTCCGACCACCGTCACAATCTCGGTCAGAAGACACAGAAGAGAAAGAGAAAGCTCCGCAGCAGCCAGATTCTCAGCCCTGCTATGACGGCAAACGTCAAGAGACTTATCTGTAAATAATCGGTTTCAAAACAGCAGTTACTAACACATCACAGTTGAATTAAGAAAGGATATATATCATGGCAAGAGTAAAAGGCGCGATGATGACTCGCAAGAGAAGAAATAAAGTTTTAAAAGCAGCGAAAGGCTACTGGGGTTCAAAGAGCAAGCACTTTAAAATGGCTAAACAGGCTGTTATGAAGAGCGGAAATTACGCTTATATCGGACGCAAACTCAAAAAGAGAGATTTCAGAAGCCTTTGGATTACAAGAATTTCCGCAGAGGCTCAGGCTAACGGCATTAACTATTCCAAGTTCATGTATGGTCTTAAAAAAGCCGGCATTAATCTCAACAGGAAGATGCTTTCCGAGCTCGCAATCTACGACAAAAAGGGCTTCGCGGCTCTCGTAGAAAAAGCTAAATCTGCGCTTTAATTTACAATTAAAACCCGGTATTACCGGGTTTTTGTTGATATTGAGTGCATTCTTCACAACATACGCATTATTGCTGAAATATGGACTATACTGTTATTTCGGGTCGCAAAGTACCCTATATTAAATCAAAAGATAACGAAAAAGTTAAACTTTTTTCAAAACTTTCACAATCAAAATACAGAAAACATACATCACTTTGCCTTGCTGAAGGAATTAAGCTTTCCGATGAGGCTGTTTCGAAGGGATTTTGTAAATATTTAATCGTAAACGAGAATATGGCAGAAAACAGTGAGATATGCCGCATCGTATCGTCTGCCGACGGTTCTTTTGAAATTATGGCGGTATCCGAGGCTGTCTTTTCCAAAATATCAACGGAATCGGCGCCGCAGGGGATAATATCCGTTTGCTCTTTCAAACCCGAAATCAATTCCGATTTATCAAGTCTTATTACGAAAACCGGCAAAATAATCGCTTTGGAAGGAATACGCGACCCGGGCAACCTCGGAACCGTTATAAGGAGTGCCGTTGCATTCGGCTTTGACGGCGTTATTGTCGGCGACTGTGCCGATATTTACTCTCCCAAAACTTTGAGAGCGACGATGGGTGCCCTGTTTTCCATTCCCGTGTATGAGGTATCCGACCTTGTATCTGCGCTTGATACACTCAAAAAACAAGGCAGAAGAGTTTTTGGCGCGGTTTTGAACGAAGACTCACTCGAACTCGGCTCATATACGGCGGAAGTCGGCGATATTACCGTAATAGGAAATGAAGGACACGGTCTGTCGGATGCCGTGCGTTCTGTGTGCACCGATTACGTTAAAATCCCGATAAGTGAAAAATCAGAATCGCTTAATGCAGCAATTGCCGCCTCGGTGATTATGTGGGAATACTCGAAGATTAACTGACATTAAACTGTACGGTTCATCCCGACGGAGCACAAAATGAAGACCAAAAACAAAAACGCACTGTATTGGATTTGGCTTGCGGATATATGCGGTGCCGCAAGCAGACGGGCAGTAAGGCTCGTTCGTGAGTTCGGCAGTCCCGAAAAGATTTTCAAACTCAATCCCGCAGATATAGTATCAAGCGGAATATTAAACGAAAACGACCGCATTTATTCAAACATTTTAAGGCATGACCTTCAAACGGCAAGGGAAATAATAACGTGGTGTGACAAAGCATCCGTTTCCGTGATTACTCCCGAAAGCGATGAATACCCCGCAAATTTCCTCTCACTTTACGATGCACCTCTTGTGCTTTATGTTGTTGGAACGTTGCCCGATTTCAATTCGCACTGTTCCGTATCCGTTGTTGGAACACGGAGTATGACCGAATACGGAGCAACGCAGGCATTCCGTTTTGGCTATGCCTTAGGAAAAAGCGGGGCTATTACTGTCAGCGGACTGGCGCTCGGTGTCGATGGGCTCGCAATGGCTTCGGCAATCGAAGGAGGTGGTGTTACGGTGGGAATTATCGGTGGCGCGCTTGATAAACTTTATCCGAAAGACCACCGACTTCTGATGAATAAATGTCTTGAGAAGGGAGCCGTTATATCCGAGTATGCGCCGGGCACGTCTCCTTCGAAATACACATTTCCGCAAAGAAACAGACTTAAGTGCGCTGTCCCAAGCTACTGTTGTTATAGAAGGGAGCGGAACAAGCGGTGCCCTTATAACCGCTCGGCATGCGCTTTATCAAGGAAAAGATTTGTTTGCCGTGCCCGGCAGTATTGACAAAGACTCGGCTGTCGGCCCAAATAGTCTTATACGGGAAGGAGCTTTTGCCGCTATTTCGGCGAAAGACGTTCTCGAAAGGTATGAATTTATTTATTCTTCAACTGTTTCGTGCGAGACTGCTTTGAGATGTCTTGACGGAGTTGACTGTGCAAGGTCGGCTGAACTGACATCCGAAAAATACCGAACTCACGGTACGTTGCGGGATAAAAACGGGGTGTACTATAAGAACTTCGAAAACGGTTCATGCGAATTTGAAGGTTCATCCGTAGCTCTGTCGTCCGAACCTTTTGAACGTCCCGACACTTTTGAGAATGCACCGAAATATAAATCCGAAGCGGTTAAAGCGAAGAAAGAAAAGAAAGAAAGAAAGCCGAAAGCAGGCGGAAAGTCCGATTCGAAGGATACATTTTTTAAAACAGATAAACCTAAGAAGGCGAGGATTGATTTTTCCGTATTGGGAGATACGGAGTTTACCGTATATGCGTCAATGAAAGCCGATACACCGATGCTTCCCGACGAGATAGTAGTTAAGGGCCTTGGAGTAAAGGATATAATGTCATCGCTCACCCTTCTTGAAATCAGCGGCGCGGTAGAATCGGGCGCCGCAGGATACTATATGAGAACCGCATCGGATGAAATGCCCGGCGGCAACACTCAGAAAACCGATAAATGAAAGGAAATCAAATGAATTTAGTCATAGTTGAGTCCCCAACAAAATCCACGACAATCAAGAATTATTTAGGAAGCGGATATAAAGTAATGGCTTCGGTAGGTCATATAAGAGATCTTCCCAAATCAGCATTGGGCATTGACGTCGAAAACGGTTTTGCTCCGCACTATATCAATATCAGAGGCAAGGGTGACCTTATAAAACAGCTTAAAAAAGAGGTAAAAAAGGCAGATAAAGTATTTCTTGCGCCTGACCCCGACCGTGAGGGCGAAGCTATATCGTGGCATCTTGTCACGGCGCTTGAGATACCGCCCGAAAAGGTCAGACGTGTAACATTCAATGAAGTTACAAAGTCAGTAGTCAAAGATTCGATAAAGCACCCGAGAGATATTGATATGGACCTTGTCAACGCACAGCAGGCAAGGCGTATTTTGGACAGAATAGTCGGCTATAAACTCAGTCCGTTTCTTTGGAAAAATATTAAAAGCGGTCTTTCCGCAGGCAGAGTGCAGTCCGTTGTTACACGGCTCATAGTCGAGAGGGAAGAAGAAATACGAGCGTTTGTGCCGAAAGAGTATTGGAATGTCGATGCCGATACTGTGGCATCCGATGGTTCGCTGTTTGCCGTTCACTACTTTGCGGAGGATGGCGAGGAGAAAAAACACGATATTACAGACGGTACAGAAGCTAACAAAACGGCAAACGATGTTTCGGGAAAACTGTTTTCCGTAACAGATGTTAAAAAGAGCAGAAAGTTCAGAGCTCCGTCCCCACCGTTTACAACATCCACACTTCAACAGGAAGCAAGCAGAAAGTTAAATTTTCAAACTCACAGAACCATGAAGGTCGCTCAGGAGCTTTACGAAGGAGTAAACCTCGGCTCCGCCAACGGCGGTATGCAGGGTCTTATTACTTACATGCGTACCGACTCACTCCGTGTTTCAAGTGATGCACAGGAAGCGGCGAAGAAGTATATAACCGAACAGTTCGGCACAAAGTTCTACCCTAAGACGACAAGGGTATATAAGTCAAAAGCCAACGCTCAGGATGCACACGAGGCAATCCGTCCGGCAAACGTTTTTCTCGAACCTCAGAAAATCAAAGATAATTTGACATCTGACCAATTCAAACTCTATCAACTTATATGGGAACGGTTTGTTGCAAGCCAAATGCAGTCGGCGGAGTTGTCCGTGGTTAACGTTGAACTTTCATGTGAAGGTCATACATTTAAAACGGCGGGCAGCACAGTGAAATTTGCGGGATTTCTATCTATTTACGAGGAATCAACCGACGAGCCCGAACAGAAAAACGACAAAAACAAGCTTCCCGAAATCAAGAAAGGCGAAATGCTCAAGTGTAGAAGAGTTGAGGCAACACAGCACTTCACCGAACCGCCTGCAAGATACAACGAAGCATCTCTTGTAAAACTTCTCGAAGAAAAGGGAATAGGCAGACCGAGTACGTACAACACAATCATAACAATTGTGCTCTCAAGAGGATATGTTAACAGAGACGGACGCAGCCTTGTACCTACAGTACTCGGTGAAGTTACGACAAAACTTATGAAGGATGCGTTTCCCGATATTGTTGATTGCGCTTACACAGCTCAAATGGAGAAAAAACTCGACGATATTGAAAGCGGAAAAGCTACTCTTGAGAATACGCTTCAAAGCTTTTACAGAGGATTCAGCAGGGAACTGTCCGATGCTGAAGTAAACACCGATCCATCAAAGTATCAATTGCCCGTCGAAGAAACAGATTTGATATGTGACAGCTGCGGGGCCAAAATGATAGTTAAGGAAGGACGCTTCGGAAAATTTGCCGCATGTCCGAATTATCCGAAATGCAAAGGAACAAAGCAGCTTCCGAATAAAGCCGTAGACGAGAAAAAGGCGGATGAAAAGAAAGCACCTGTTTCAGCGGGATTTAAATGTGATAAATGCGGTTCCGATATGGTAATCCGAAACGGTCAGTACGGAGAATTTTATGCTTGTATAAGATATCCCGAGTGCAAGTTCACCAAGCCGAAAATCGACAAGCTCGACGGAGTTGTATGTCCGGAGTGTGGTGGGGATATTCTTATAAAGCGCTCTAAGAGCAAGAATCTTTTCTACAGCTGTACGAATTACCCGAAGTGTTCTTTCTCATCGTGGGATATGCCCACGGCAGAAAAATGTCCGGAGTGTTCGTCTGTTCTTTATAGAAAAAAGGCAAAGGGCACTTTGGTGTGCAAAAAATGTAATTACGAGAAGAAGGATTAACACCTTTTTCAATAGGTAAAACTATGAAAGTTATAAATGTATACGGAGCAGGTCTTGCGGGCTGCGAGGCGGCTTATCAAGCCTCACGACTCGGTGTTAAAGTTAAACTGTTTGAAATGAAACCGACGAAAATGACACCCGCTCACAAATATAGCGGATTTGCGGAGCTTGTTTGCTCGAATTCTTTGAGAAACAATTCCGTCGAGTCCGCAATAGGGCTGCTTAAAGAAGAACTTAGACGTTTGGGTTCTCTTATAATGGAAGGCGCCGAGAGTTCAAAAGTTTCCGCGGGAGGAGCTCTTGCGGTTGACAGAGTTCTCTTTTCCGATTATATTACGAAGAGAATCAGAAACAACCCTCTTATTGAGGTTATCGAACAGGAGTGTACTTCAATTCCGGACGGAGAAATCACCGTTGTTGCCACAGGGCCTCTTACTTCGGGTCCAATGGCGCGGTGTATATCCGAATTGACAGGGGAGGACAGTCTGCACTTTTTCGATGCGGCAGCTCCGATAGTCAGTTTCGACAGTATAGATATGTCAAAGGCGTTTTTTGCATCGAGATATGGGAAAGGCAACGCGGACTATATTAACTGTCCCATGACCAAGGAGGAGTACATGAAGTTCTATAACGAACTGATATGTGCCGAAGAAGCGGAACTTCACGATTTCGAAAAAGGAGAAAATCTCACCGTTTTCGAAGGGTGTATGCCCGTTGAGGTTATGGCAAAACGCGGTGAGGATACACTCCGTTTCGGGCCACTCAAACCCGTCGGTATTGAACATCCCGAAACGGGGAAAACATATTATGCGGTTGTACAGCTTCGAAAGGAAAACGAAGAGGGGACAATGTACAATCTTGTCGGCTTTCAAACGCATTTGAAATTCCCCGAGCAAAAAAGAGTATTCGGGTTGATTCCCGGACTTGAAAACGCAGAATTTCTGCGGTACGGGGTAATGCACAGAAACACTTTTCTGAACTCTCCCGGACTTCTGAATGACGATTACAGTATGAAAAAACACCCGAATATATTCTTTGCAGGTCAAATGACGGGCGTTGAGGGATATATCGAAAGCACCGCATCGGGATTTGTAGCGGGAGTATCCGCCGCTTTGCTTGCTCTCGGAAAAGACAGGGTCATGTTTCCGTGTGAAACCGAAATAGGTGCAATGGCATCCTACGTCAGCGAAGGCGGGAACGGTACATTCCAACCCATGAATGCAAATTTCGGTATTATAGCGCCTCCCGACAGAAAAATAAAGGGCGGAAAGAAGGCACGGTATGCATATTATGCCGAGAGGTCTCTTGAAGCAATTGAACAAATCAAATTCCAAGCCGATTAATTAGGCAGAATGATTGAGGTACATATGAGAATTATAATTGATGCAATGAGCGGAGACAATGCACCGCTTGAAATAGTTAAAGGAGCAGTTGCGGCATCCGAAGAATACGACGTTGACATAGTCCTTTCGGGAATACGTGAAGTTATCGAAAAAACCGCATCCGAACTCGGCGTTTCACTTGATAAAATAGAAATAATCGATGCAGAGGACGTAATTACAATGAACGACGACCCGAACTGTGTCGTCCGTTCAAAGAAAGATTCGTCAATGTCTGTCGGGCTCAGAGAGCTTAAAGACAATGCGGATGCTTTTATTTCGGCAGGCAATACAGGCGCTCTTCTCGTCGGTGCTTCGCTTATTGTAAGACCTATTAAGGGAGTCAGAAGACCTTGCATTGTCACGGTACTTCCGTTTCCGTCTCCGATATTGCTTGCGGACAGCGGAGCAAATATCAATGTTCTTCCCGAATATCTTGAAACATGGGCATTCATGAGCACCGTTTATGCCGAAAACGTGCTCGGTATCGAAAAAGCGAGGGTCGGTCTCTTGAATAACGGAGCAGAGGAACACAAAGGTACGCAGATGCTCGTCGATACATATCAGCTTATGAAGAATTCGTCCGAAATCAACTTTGTCGGAAATATTGAAGGACGTGACGTGCCGTTCGGAATGTGCGATGTTCTCATTACCGACGGATTTACCGGGAACGTTCTTTTGAAATATACAGAAGGATTCGGAAAATTCTTTCTCAAGACCCTTAAAGGTATGTATACGAAGAATTTGAAGAGTAAAATAAGTTATACTTTGATTAAAGAGCAGGTAAGTGAACTTCGCTCGGTGTTTGACGCTGCAAGTTTCGGCGGCGCACCCCTTCTCGGGCTCAAAAAGCCTGTTTTTAAGGCACACGGCAGCTCGGATGCAATTGCTATTAAGAACGCAGTTGGGAAGGCTGTAAGCTATGTTGAAAACGGCGTTACGGACATTATAGCTTCAGGTATGGCAAACCGAAACGAGAAGGTAAAGGAAAATACCGAAATGGAAAAGAGTGACGTTTGATTGAACGGTGAAATTGAGAAAATGAACAGCGAGAAAATTTATCCCGTATCCTATGAAGAACTTGAAAAAACAGTCGGTTATACATTTAAAAGCAAGTATTTACTTAAAGTTGCCTTGACTCATTCGTCATACGCCAACGAGCTTCGCTTTAAAGGAAAAAAATCCGAGTGTAATGAAAGACTTGAGTTTTTGGGTGACTCCGTCCTTTCTACTGCTGTAAGTGAGTATATTTACTCAAAATACAGCGAAAACCAAGAAGGAGATTTGACTAAAATACGTGCATCCGTCGTTTGTGAAAAGGCACTTGCCAAGTATTCCGCCAAGATTGCTCTCGGAGATTATTTATATCTCGGTCACGGTGAAGAAATGAATAACGGCCGTCACAGGTCATCTATCACAGCTGATGCTTTTGAGGCACTTCTTGCGGCAATGTATATCGATTCCGGATACAATATGCAGGTAATACGTGAATTTGTCCTTAAATTTATTATTGAAGAAATTGATTTTATAAGCCGCAACTCAACTTTCGTTGATTACAAGACAATGCTTCAGCAGATAGTTCAGCAGTCCGAAGGGGAAATACTTCAATATGCTCTAACAGATGAAAGCGGTCCCGACCACAACAAGGTCTTCACAACCGAAGCCAGACTTAACGGTTCGGTAATCGGGAAGGGTACTGCTCATTCCAAAAGGAAAGCCGAACAGCTTGCCGCAAAAGAAGCTTTGAGGCTTTTCGGCGAAAATTATTAGCCTGTAAACGGAGGTTTACGGGTAAACTGTACAAACGGAGAAAAAGCGTGAAACATATAAATATTCCGATTTTTATTCCGCATATGGGCTGCCCGAATTTGTGCGTTTTCTGTAATCAGCGCACGATTTCGGGCACTTGCCTTTTCAACGAGGCGGATGTTACCGATATAATAGAGAATATTCTTTCAACATACAGCGGAGCAGATGCCGAAATAGCATATTTCGGCGGTTCCTTCACGGGCATTGACAGAGAACTGATGATTCGTCTTTTGGACATTGCCCAGACATATGTCGATAAAGGACGTGTAACGGGTATCAGAATGTCGACAAGACCCGACTATATCGATGAAGAAATTATAAATATCCTTTCAAAATATACAGTCAGTGCAGTTGAACTCGGAATTCAAAGCATGAGCGATAAAGTACTTACTGCATCCAAACGCGGACATACCTCAGACGATGCCCAGCGTGCCGTATATCTCTTGAAGGAGAACGGTTTTGAAGTTGTAGGGCAAATGATGATAGGTCTTCCTTTGTCTGAAGCAAGTGATGAAGTAATGACCGCAAAAACGATATGCGAAATCGGTTGCGGTGCATCACGTATTTATCCGACGGTAGTATTTAAGGATACTGAGCTTTATACCATGATGAAAGAGGGCAAGTATGTTCCTCTCTCACTTGAAGATGCGGTTGAACGGAGCGCCGATGTGCTTGATGTGTTCGACACATACGGTGTTAAATGTCTCCGCGTAGGACTTTGCGAAAGTGAGAATTTGCACTCGGACATGACGTATGCCGCGGGGCCCAATCATAGTGCTCTCGGTGAACTTGTAATGGGCAAGCTGTTTTATAAAAGAATTAAGGAGCTGCTTGACTTAACCGAAGAAAATACTGCCGGAAAAGCTCTGACCGTAGAATGTCCTTTGGGCGCGGTATCGAAGGTTTCGGGAAACGGAAAACTGAACAAATTGAAAATTTCCGAAGAGTACGGCATAAAAAAGCTGAAAGTTGTTGAAAATCCGAAGCTTTTAGGTTATAATATAATAATAAAACTCGAAAAATGACTTCGAGCTTATGCCGAGGTTCGGCAAAAAGTCAAAAGAGAGGAATTAATATGTACTTAAAGTCATTGGAGCTTCACGGCTTCAAATCCTTTCCCGAAAAAACAGTACTTAACTTCAATGCGGGCACAACCGTTATAGTAGGCCCGAACGGAAGCGGAAAATCCAATATAACCGATGCCATGAGATGGGTACTCGGAGAGCTTTCGACAAAGAATATACGCGGTTCGAAGATGGAGGATGTAATATTCATTGGAGCCGACGGTCACAGACCTATGGGTTTTGCCGAGGTTTCGGTTACATTCGACGACACTGAAGAACCGAGAAGGCTGAACAGTCCTTACAGTATTGTTACCGTAACACGCAGATACTACAGAGCGGGAGACAGTGAATACTTTATAAACCGTAAGCAGTGCAGGCTTAAAGATATTTACGAGCTGTTTCTCAACACAGGTATCGGAAGAGAAGGCTATTCAATTGTCGGTCAAGGTAAAATTGCCGAAATCATATCCAAAAAAAGCGATGACCGAAGAGGAATATTCGAAGAAACGGCAGGAATATCAAAATTCAGATACAAGAAGCAGGAATCTCAAAAGAAACTTGCCGAATGCGAAACCAACATGGTCAGAATTACCGATATTTATACCGAAATCGAAAGTCGAATAGGCCCGCTTGAACGTGATGCCAAAAAGGCGAGACGTTATCTTGAACTCTATGGTGAAAAGAAGGACCTTGATATCGGTTTGTGGTTGTACGATTCAGAAAAACTCCGATGCGAAATCGAGAAAACTTCGGCTGACTGCCGTATGTCCGAACATGAGCTTGAAATGGCGGACGACAGAAAGAATGAGTATGAAGCCAAAAACGAGAGGCTTTACAATGCATCTG
>CAZCSZ010000003.1:0-15304 GCA_964501305.1 uncultured Ruminococcus sp. | reverse complement strand
TCCTTAAAGCCGACTGCCATGGTATGTTCATCACAGGCACATATCTTAACATAGTGAGCATTCAAATAATAGCCTTTGAGGAATAAAGCGATTTCCACTCCCGAAAGCACATCGGCACTGTCACCTACATATGCTCGCATCTCGTTTGATATTTGCGGAATGAAATCGTACGCACGTCCATCCGGTTGTGATTCTTCGCCAAAATATTTACTGCCTTTTGAAATCAAAGTGCCGCCTGTTACAGTGGTAAAAGCATTCACTCCGTGAGCTGTAATTATTCCATCGGAATCTCCGCCTTCCGAATTGACTGTGCCGCCTGTTACAGTAAGATAACCGGTTTCACCGAAATATCCGCCAATACCCGCACAAGCAAGACCTCCTTTTGCATAGACGGTTCCTCCGCTAATAATAATTGTATTGGGGTTACGACTGTAACCTGTTCCTATGCCCGCAGCGTTTGCTCCGCCTTTCGCAGTTATGTTTCCGCCCGTAATATTAACCGTGGCGCTCGCGCCAAGATGTCCTGAGCCGATTCCGGAAGCTTGTTGACCTCCCGTGGCATCAATTGTTCCACCGTTTATTGTGACTGTCAGCTCACCGTTTTCAAACCGTCCGCCGATACCTGCACTTTGTCCTCCGCCGACAGCGGTTACGTTGCCGCCGTTAACGGTTACGTTGCCGCCGATACCTGCACCGGTGATGCCTCCTTTTGCGACAACCGTGCCGTTTTCTATTGTAACATTTCCGCCGATTCCGTCGTTGTATCCCGACGCAATTGACGTTACGTTGCCACCGTTAATCAGAACTTCACCACTTATTTCGCAGGAGGTAACAGTGCCGTTTTCAACGGTAACGTTTCCTTTGATTCCTTCTTGGTCTGAGTTTTTAACGGTTACATTACCGTCGAACACCTTAAGTGTACCGGATATGCCGTTTGAGCCGCCGTCCGAAGTCAAAGCGCCGCCGTATACGGTCACGCTGCAGCCGGTGACACCTTCCCCGGCGCCGATTGAATTGGAGTAATCGCTGTCGTTTACAATACTGATAATACCGCCGTGAACCGTAAGTGCTCCGCCTTTACAGTTTTTGTTTCCTCCGATTGCAGCTCGTTCACTCAATGAGTTTTTAATTACAGCTTTACCCGCTCGGTTTGTTTCGCATTCACTTTTGTCTTCATTCAACACGGGATGAGACTGCGCATATACCGTAAGGCTGTTACCATCTTCAATTTCAATTCCGCCGTCAATTGTAAGACAACTGCCGTCGGCAAGAATTAATTCGGTATCGCCTTCGATTTTTATTCTCATTGCAACCGAAATATCTCCGAAAACAACATATCTTCCGGTTTGTATAACGGTATTGGTTGAATCGTATACTCTTGCCAAATATGCTTTCTCACTCCATGTACCGTCCTCTTCACTGTAAACCAGACAGTTGCCCTTCCAAGCGCCGCAAGCGCAATATCCGTCTGCGTCAAAAGAGTGCTTCGTTCCGCTCTGAGAACCGCTGCTGCACCATTTGCACTGTACGCTGTGATATTCCCCGTCTATGTATGTTATATCTCCGTCGTGCGGGTCGCAGACTTCAACTTTCACGGCTTTAATGTTTGCAGAACAGAATACCGATGATGAATAATCGACCGCAAGTACGGGGGCAAGTGTTTCAACACTCGACCCAGTCGACACTTTCCAACCGATATCGGCATTAAGCGTGGGGACGTTTCTGTAAGCACCTGTGGATGTTCCGCCGACAGCAGTTATACATCCTCCGTCAAGAGTTACACTGCCGCGGTTTCCGTCCCTGCCGTTTCCGATTCCGCCGGTGTAATATCCGTTGCCGACAGCGGTAACTGTGCCGCCTTTTACGGTAATGCTGCCACCGGATCCGTAGGAACCGCCGCCGATCCCCGCAGCATTTTCTCCGCCTGTGGCAATGACAGAGCCGCCTTCAATAGTAATTGTACCGGCATCTTTGCCATGCCCGCTTCCGATCCCCGCAGCGTACCCGCCGCCTGTGGCAATGACAGAACCGTCTGTAATTTTTATTGTTCCTCCGGCACCTTTGTTTCCTCCGCCGATTCCGGAGCCGCCGTTGTAAATATTACCGCCGTAATAGCAGCTTGCACCTGTTGCGGTGACGGAACCTCCTGTAATGTTAATTGTGCCGCCCGCCGCAGAGTCTCCGCCGCCGATTCCGGCACCGGAGCCTGTATTGTTTTCGATTAAATCTGTTGATTTTGCGTTTACGGTACCGCCGCTTATCGTTATTGTTCCGCCGGCGCCTTGCTTTCCTCCGCCAATACCCGCTCCAAGCTCAGCACCCGTTGCGGTTACATTTCCGCCATGTATGTTAATTATGCCGGCGTTGGCGTAGCAACCGCCGCCGATTCCCGCTGCTTGTTCTCCGCCGGTTGCGTTTATTATACCGCCGTAAATGTCGATTTTACCGCTTGTTGCACGCAAACTTCCACCAATACCTGCACTATACTCACCGCCCACAGCTGTGATATTACCGCCGCAAACGATTATGGCTCCCGTATTCTTGTCCTCGCTTCCGATTCCCGCTTTATACATTTTACAGTTCTGTGAAATGAGTTTTCCCATCCTGTCGCCTTCGGACTGAGCATAAATTGTCAGTGCATATATGTTCTCGACATTTATGCCTCCGTTGACCGTAAGAGTGGCTCCGTCTTTGAGGATGAGATAAGTGGGACTTGCGGGAGTCCCTTTAACGTATACTCTCTGCGGATCGTCTGCCGTGCCTATTGTCACGTTACCGCTGACAGTATACCATCCCGATTTCCATTCGGTATCACTGCTTGTAACCTCGGTAATACTATCCGTATATGACTGAGTTACACCGTTTTCGTCGATGTAAGAGACTCCGCCCGCGGCTGTTACCGTCATCGGGAATACGGAAATCATAACCGCAATGCTCAAAAGCAATGCCGTAAATCTCAATTTCTTCATTAATCTGTCTCCTTAATTGTCCTTTATTGCCTTTCATTTAGATTATACAATATTCGAATATTAATTTCAAGCCCTAAATCCAGGTTTTTGTGACGGTTTTCTTAAATATTAAAAAATTCGTAACATTCTAACTCTTCCTGTGATTTTTTTGAAAACAGCCTCAAAAGCGTTCTTTTCGCAGCCGCTTAATATGGCATTACAAAAGCAAGGCAAATGGTAACCCAAAGCAGTCGTTCCAAATGCTTTTTGCACCGAATGTCAAGCTTTTGTCCGCCGAAGCGGGAAGCCTTTCGTTTCAAAAACAGTGTAGCTCCATTCAAAACGGTATATCCTCCGCTTTTAAACACGCATTTCAAGCCGACAGTGCACAAGTATTATTGATAGTATAACGGCGTTAGCCTAAACTCCCGCCGGGGGAACCCTTCTTTTCGTTCTATCGATTTTTTTCTTTCCAAGGACATAATAAGATATAAAGCGTAACAAAAACGTAACTTCAAAAACTCTTGACAGAACCGATTTTTCGGGATATAATCTATTTACCGACCTTTAAAGTCGGCATTGAAACACCGCATGGAGGGATATTTAATGAAAATTTCAACCAGAGGGAGATATGCGCTCCGCGTAATGACTGACCTTGCAGAACACGCAGACGAAGGCTTTATTGCCATGAAGTCGGTTGCAAAACGACAGAATATATCGCTCAAATACCTTGAAAAAATACTTCCCGTTCTAGTCAAAGCGAAAATGATTGAAGGCGTGCAGGGAAAGGGCGGAGGATACAGACTGACATCAGAGCCCGCTTCCTACAAAATCGGGGATATCTTGCGCCTCACCGAGGGCGACCTTGCCCCTGTCGCTTGCCTTGAAAACGGCGCTGCGCCTTGCGAGAACTGCGCCGATTGCAGAACTTATCCCATGTGGAACAAGTTAAACGAAATTATAAACGGATATCTTGACAGCGTAACATTAGAGGATTTAATGAGATGAACAATCCTTGCCGCAAAGACATGATATAACAGGTCACCCGATGCAATTTATTGCATCGGGTGACTGTTTTATTCCACTTTTTCAGCAAGCTTTTCTTTGAGAAACGCTCCCGTATACGATTTATCGCACTTAGCCACCTCTTCGGGTGTACCCGTCGCAACAACACATCCTCCGCCGTCTCCGCCCTCGGGACCGAGGTCGATTATATAATCGGCAGTTTTTATAACATCTAAATTGTGTTCTATTACAATGACGGTATTTCCCGCATCGACAAGGCGCTGAAGGATTGCTATAAGCTTTTCAACATCGGCAGTGTGAAGTCCCGTAGTCGGTTCATCCAAGATATACACGGTCTTTCCCGTGCTCCTTTTCGACAGTTCGGTTGCAAGCTTTACACGCTGCGCTTCTCCGCCCGAAAGAGTGGTTGACGACTGACCTATTTTTATATACCCGAGTCCGACTTCGCAAAGAAGCTTAAGTCTTGACGATATCTTAGGTATCTCGGAGAAAAACTCCGCCCCCTCTTCGGCAGTCATTTCGAGAACATCGGAAATATTCTTCCCCTTGTACTTAACCTCAAGCGTTTCCTTGTTATACCTTTTGCCTCGGCAAACATCGCACGTTACGAACACATCGGGCAAGAAATGCATTTCGATTTTCTTAACGCCGTCGCCTTCGCACGCCTCACATCTGCCACCGCGCACATTGAAGGAGAACCTTCCCGGGCCGTAGCCTCTCATGTTTGCGCCCGGAGTTTTGGCAAACAGGTCACGTATATCCGAGAAAAGGCCCGTGTATGTTGCGGGGTTTGAACGGGGAGTTCTCCCTATCGGGCTTTGGTCAATGGCAATAACTTTATCAAGTGCATCAATACCGTACACTCCGTCACATTCTCCCGGCCATGTTACGGCACGGTTGAGTTTCGACGCGAGAGTCTCGTATAAAATCGAATTCACAAGCGAGCTTTTCCCCGAACCCGATACTCCCGTAACGCAAATAAACGTTCCGAGAGGAAAATCAACGGTTATATTTTTGAGATTGTGTTCTCTTGCCCCTTTGACAGTAAGATTTTTTCCGTTTCCTTTGCGCCTTTCGGACGGCAAAGCAATGCACCTGCGTCCCGACAGGAAACATCCCGTCAATGAATTTTTACTGTCGCATATTTGCTTCGGAGTTCCTTTGGCAACTACTCTTCCACCGTGTATACCCGCTTCGGGCCCGATATCAATAATATAATCCGCCGACATCATAGTCTCTTCGTCATGTTCAACGACAATTACACTGTTGCCGAGGTCACGAAGCGATTTGAGAGTACTGATAAGCCGTCTGTTGTCCCTTTGATGAAGCCCTATCGACGGTTCATCCAGAATATAAAGAACTCCGGCAAGAGACGAACCTATTTGCGTTGCAAGTCTTATTCTCTGCGCCTCTCCACCCGACAGCGAACCGCTTCGGCGGGACAAAGTCAGATACTCAAGTCCGACGCTCTTCAAAAAGCCGAGCCTTGACTTAAGCTCCTTGACAATTTCTCTTGCGATTTCAGCTTCCATATCCGAAAATTCAAGGTCACTTATAAACCGAAGCGCCTTTTCAATGCCCATATTGCAAAGTTCGGTAATCGTTTTTCCTCCGACGGTTACGGCGCCCGAAATCCGATTAAGCCTTGAACCGTGGCATTCGGGACACGGCAGTTCCTCGAAAAATTGAGAATAATACTCCGAAAACGGATTGTTAGGCCCCATTCTGTTCATCATCATCGGAATAACGCCTTCAAATTTCACCTTCTGACGCTTTGAGTTTTTGTCAAACGTTCTTGTGACATCGTATATTTTATCTCCCGTACCGTACAGAAGAGCTTGCATGGCTTCGTCGCTGAAAGTCGAAAGCTTTTGGTCCATTTTGAAACCCGCATATTCTCCCGCAGCTTTAAAAAGCGGTCCCGACCAACTGTCGTCCGTCAAAGTTTTAAATCCGTTAACCGCTATTGCGCCTTCAAGAAGCGACAACTCGTCATTGGGTATTATTTTGGGAACGGATATACGCTGAGTAATACCGATTCCCGCACACTTTTCACAGGCACCGAAGGGATTGTTAAAGGAAAACATCCTCGGTTCAAGTTCTCCTATGCTGAATCCGTGTTCTTCGCAAGCAAAACTCGTCGAAAAATAGAAACTCTCACCGTCGCCGTCTTTCGGCACCGTGGCTATTACAACACTGCTTCCGGTCTCACGTATCGCAGTTTCAACCGAGTCGGTAAGACGGCTCCTTATATCCCGTTTCATAACAAGTCTGTCAACTACTATCTCAATCAGATGTTTTACGTTCTTGTCAAGCTTTATTTCCTCTGTCAGTTCATACATAATGCCGTCAACACGCACTCTGGAATACCCCGAGCGTTTCGCATCTTCAAATACCTTCTCGTGATACCCCTTCTTCGCTTTAACAACGGGTGCCAAAACCATAAATCTTTCCCCATCGGGAAATTCCATGATTTTATTGATTATTTGGTCCGTCGTCTGCTGTCGTATCTCCTTGCCGCAAACAGGACAGTGCGGAACGCCGAGCCTTGCATACAGAAGTCTCAAATAATCATATATTTCAGTCACCGTCCCGACTGTGGAACGGGGGTTTTTCGATGTCGTCTTTTGGTCAATCGAAATAGCAGGCGAGAGGCCCTCTATCGAATCAAGGTCCGGCTTGTCCATCTGACCCAAAAACTGCCTTGCATACGACGAAAGACTTTCAACAAACCTTCTGTGCCCTTCGGCATACAAAGTATCGAAGGCAAGCGAACTTTTGCCCGAACCCGAAACACCCGTAAGTATTACCAACTTATCTCTCGGTATATCAACATCTATATTCTTGAGGTTGTTTACTCTTGCACCTCTTATTTTAACGTATTTCGGCATCTGAATCTCCTTTGAAAGGCAAACATGCGTTTGTATTATTGTATCAAAAAAACACCCGTATGTCAATACATTGCCCCCGATTTTTAAAAAAGTTTCTCTGTTGCGAGATTCAGACGGACAAAACACTTCGTTATTGCCGCTTCATCTTATTTTTAATGTAAAGTACTTGATTTTTCGTATCCGATGTATTAAAATATAGAGTAATCGCAAAGACTACGGTTATACAAGGTAGTTTAATTCAAAATATAATGAGGTATACAATGGAAAAGAAATTCAGAAGAATAGGCGTTCTCGCATCGGGCGGAGATGCGCCCGGAATGAATCCCGTTATCCGCGCCGTAACACGCAGTGCAATCGAGCACGGAGTTGAGGTTGTCGGAGTAAAGGGCGGATACTACGGCCTAATTCATGATGAGGTGGTTCACCTCGGAGCGCGTGACGTGTCGAACGTCATTAATCTCGGCGGCACATTCCTCTATTCCGCAAGATGCGTTGAATTCAAGGAAGAATGGGGCATGAAGAAGGCTATCGAAACGTGCGAAAAGTACGAAATCGACGGCATCGTCGCATGCGGTGGAGACGGAACATTCAGAGGCGCAACCGACCTTTCGAACCACGGCATACCCACAATAGGCATACCCGGCACAATCGACAACGATATCACGGCAACAGACTATGCAATAGGCTTTGATACCGCAATGAATACGACAGTGCAGATGATAGACAGACTTCGCGATACGTGCCTTTCTCACGCAAGGTGTAACGTTGTCGAGGTTATGGGACGCGATGCGGGCGGAATCGCCATCAACACCGCAATAGCATGCGGAGCCGTAGGCTGTATGATTAACGAGCTTCCCTTCGACGAGGATGCGCTCATGGAAAAGATGAGAAAGCTCCGTGCCGAGGGCAAGAGAGAATTTATAGTTGTCGTCGTTGAGGGCAACCCACACTATTCGGAGGCTTTTGCAAAGAGAATAGAAGAGGCAACCGGCATCGAAACAAAATTCGCGCGTCTCGCCCATGTAGTCCGCGGAGGCTCCCCCACGCTCAGAGACAGAGTTACAGCTGCACGTATGGGTACAAGAGCCGTCGAAGAACTTCTCAAGGGAAAGAGTGACCTTGTCGTCTGCGAGAAGGGCGGACAAATCGTCACAACAGACATCAACTTCGCACTCATCACAGACAGAATGTACAAGAACAAGCTGAAGGACGGCGACCTTGACAGATACACAGAGGAACAAATCAGCGAGATGAAGAAAATCTGCGAGGCTAAACACCAAAGCTTCGTCGACCTCTACAAGATCATGGACGAGATTTCATGGTAAATCCAAACGCTGTAAGATGGCGCTCATGTTATTAGAATGACTGAAATGATATTTAAATGCGCTTGAGCATATTAAAAAGGTCTGTATACTTTTACTGTTTAAAACAGTCAAGGTGTGCAGACCTTTTTTGTATTTTCGGCAATGTCAGGCCATTGCCGCTTTTTGTATCAATTCACTTTCCCACATACTCCCTTGCGAATTCGTTTACTATGGAAATTGAATTATCGGCCGCGGTTCTTGCGAAAGTGGGGTAGTCTGTCTCGGACTTTCCGTCGGCGTTATCCGAAATTGCTCTTACTATTGCAAAAGGTATACGGTTAACAAAGCAAACCTGCCCGACGGCGCCGCCCTCCATCTCGCACGCTATGGCATTGAAAGAGTCGACTATCCTGTGTCTTGCGTCGGAATCTGCGACAAATCTGTCGCCTGATGCTATAATTCCCCTCTTGCATCTTATATTTAAACCTTCTACGGTCTTGAAAAGGTGATTGACAAGTTCTGTATCTGCCGGTATTTCAATCATATTAATTCCCGAAATAAGGCCTACGGGATCGCCTATTGCGGATGTATCCATGTCATGCTGTACGACGGCAGTTGAAAGTGCTATATCTCCCGTTGAAAGTTCGTTTGAAAGCGAACCTGCAACTCCGGTGTTGATTATTAAATCAGGGGAATAGAAATTAATCATTGCCTCTGTGCACAGTGCGGCAAAGACCTTTCCTATTCCGCATTTTGCGACTACAACATCGCACCCGAAAAGTCTGCCCGATGTGAATACCGTGCCGGACACCGTTCTGTCTCTTCTGTTCTCTATTAAATTTCTTATGCCGTCGACTTCGATGTCCATGGCTCCTATAATTCCTATCATCCTACTCCTCCGGGTCGATGTATTTCCAATACGATGCTATGTAGTTTGCGCCCGACCAAACGGTCATAACCGCCATGAACGTCATTGTCAGGTATGTAAGGACATGATAATCCTTAAACGGTGTGAAAGGCAGCACCACGGGTTCAAGCATAATCGTGCTTATGCATACTATTTGAGACACGGTCTTGATTTTTCCGAGCATATTGGCAGCTATAACTATACCGCTCTTTCCCGAAGCGACAAGTCTCATAGAAGTAACAGCAAGTTCTCTGAACATTACAATCGCCGCCGCCCATACAAAAACGTTCCTTATGTAGCTGTATTCATCCTTTGTCAAAATGGAGAGCAAAGCCGCAAATACTATAAATTTATCCGCCAACGGATCCATAAACTTACCGAAATCGGTTATGAGATTATATTTTCTCGCTATTTTTCCGTCAAGCATATCTGTGATGCACGTCAGAATGAAAATTGCGGCACCTACAATCCTCGATGTGATATCGTTCAGCGGAAGTGCTATCATTACAACAAGAAAAACCGGAGTCATTAAAAGTCTGAATACGGTCAGTTTATTCGGAAGATTGAGTTTCATACTACACCTTCGGCATAACGCCTTTAGCCTTTCATATTATTCTTTCGGCACCGCTTTTCCGGACAGACAAAATAAGGCATGAGCCCTTGCCGAAGAAGTGTTCCGTATATTCTTTGAACGCTGCACATATATCAAGTGGGACAAACGCCTGCACCGTGCCCGCAAATCCGCCCCCATGGACCCTCACAGCACCCTTTTCTCCCAGAAAACCGTCTGCAAGGTATAAAGCAAGTGCGACACCCTCTTCTCTCGGATTTGACGGCGAGAAAACGTTCTGAAGGTACTTATAACTTGAGTTGCCCGATGACCTGACACAGCGCAAAAAGCCGTTCATATCGTGACGCTTTGCACATTCCGTCTGCCGTACCACTCTCTCGTTTTCATCGAAAAAGTGGAACGCACGCAAAAGTGCACGGTCGCCCGCCTCACGTCTTATAAGAGAAGCGTTACCGATTACATTTTCCTTCGTTGTCTCTCGTAAAACGGAGACACCGAGAAGCTCTGCCGTTTTCTTCATTTCGATCGGAACGGCAGCATAATCACCATTTAAATCCGCATGACTCGCACCTGTATTGATAATACAAAGCCCGTATCCCTCTTTTTCGAAATCAAAATCGAGTTTCTCGAAGGTTGCCGTGCTCGGATTTTCAAAGTCAACCGTTATAAGACCTCCTACAGCACACGATGCTTGGTCCATAAGACCGCAAGGCTTTCCGAAAAACACGTTTTCCGCATATTGTGACATTTCGGCAAGTTTCATCTCTTCGGCAGTGTCACCGTTGTAAAAAGACGAGAGTATTTTGGCTACCGTAACCTCAAACGCCGCCGATGAAGAAAGACCGCTTCCCGTCGGTACGGATGATACGGTATATGCATCAAATCCGCCGACATTCAAAGAGTTCTTTATGAAAGCGTTTTCGATTCCGGCTATTATGGCGGACGATTTGAAATAATTATCCGCCGTCGGTTTTTCGGCATCGAAAGGCGTTACAACATCTTCGTCAAATCCCTCGCTTTTCATTCTGATAATGCCGTCCGTGCGAGGAGACGCAACGGCTATAACGGAAAGATTAACGCACGCCGCGATGACACGTCCCGCATTGTGGTCGGTATGGTTTCCCGATATCTCGCTCCGCCCTCCGACTGAGAAAATACCGATTTCACGGTTATCGCCGTAAAGACTCGAAAAGCATTCTACGGCATTTGTAATCCTGCTCTTTTCAAACTCCGTTTTCTCCTTCGAAATACCGAGGTTTTCGGTAATAAAGCCGTCAGCCCTGCCGCTTTCAATATATTCGATTGCTTCGTTAACTGTCATAATTCTCACCGCCTTTAGCTCATCGGAGTCATGTTCCCGAAAGAGCCGATTTAAGTATTTTTAAATCCTTCAAAGAAACTGACACATCATAATTTAAATCGCAAAGCGACATAATATAAAGATCGGTTTCACTGCCGTTCAATACTTTTTTTAATATCTTCAAGTCCTTTAAGCCTATGTTTCCGTTTAAATCGAGGTCGCCCGCAAGAAAATACTCATATTCGCAAATAATGCCGCAGCTTTCGCAGAGTCTGCCCCTGAATCCTTTTTCGTATGTTTGGATATCGGATTTTACAAAAACGGTCCAACTGTCCGATGCAGTATGCCCCGTTGCGGATATTACTCTCGTTTTCGCTTCATCACCGCAGACCGTGCAATAAAGTGTTTCAAGCCCGTCTTCCGTACAGTTTGCGCCGACGGTAATTTCCCACTCCCCGTTTGTACTGTGCCCCGACGGCATAATATCGATTTCGTCGCAGGTCTCACCGCATTCGGCGCAAATACGTGCTACAAGTCCGTCCTCCGTGCAGCTCGGTGCTTCAACAACGGTATAAATTTCGGAAAAGTTGTGGCCTTTCGCAATAACCTTGTCGGCATCGTCGCAATAGCCGCAGAGCATACACACCCGTCTTGTACAGCCGTAGTTCTCGCAAGTCGGCAAAACAATGAATTCCTCCCCGAAAATATGCTCGGCCGCATCGATTTCAACTGCTTCGTACTCTTCACCGCACCACTTGCAGACAGGCACTGCCCATCCTCCCTCCGTGCAGTCGGGATAATATACGAAGTTGTCTGCCTCATGAAGGCATACAAAGTCAAAACCGTTTTCTCTTGCATATCTTTCGCTTTCGTTGCCGGCATGACCGTATATGGTAAAAGGTGCAAGACGTTTAACTCCGCCCGTGCTGTTCTGATAGTATCCCAAAGCCTGTTTTCCGATGTACTCAACACTGTCGGGGATCGTGATTTCAAAGAGCCCAGTACAGCCGAAAAGCGCTTGTTTTTCTATTGTTTTTAAGCTGTTTGGCAAGTTAACCGTGTTGAGAAGTGTATCCGATTTAACAGTAAGCTGGGAGAGACTTTTTGTGCCTTCGGGTAACGCAAGAAATTCACTTGCATTTGTACCTCTGAGTGTCAGCGTACACCCGCTGTAAACTTGAACTGTGTCTGCAGGCAGACTTCTGTAATATTTCGAATTCGCAATGGCCTGATATCCTATATAATCGAGAGTTTCGGGCAAATTTACAACTCCGCCCGGCATGAAACACGCTGCGCGCTCGCCGATATGCCTTACGGTTTCGGGCAATGTGACCTCTTTGACCCCACTGCAGCCGTCAAAAGCGAAATCGCCTAAGTACTCAAGCTTTTTGTTCATTGTAAGGGATGTAATTCCACTGCAGCCCCGGAATGCGTCGTCACCGATATACACAACATTTTCGGGCAGTGTAAGCGACGTAATTGATGTACAGTCGGAAAACGCACCTATCTCAACTCTTTCAAGCGTCGATGGCAATGTCACACTTTTGATTGACGTAATGCTTGAAAAATAGTATCTGCCCACAGATGTAACGCCTTCTTCAACAACTACGGAACTGTAGTTGCTTGAGATTTCGCACCACGGAACGTATCCTATTGCATCGTAATAGTCGAAGCACGGCCCCTCCCCGGAAATGGTTATCACCTTCGTTGCGCTGTCAAACCGAACTTCCACACCGTTTTCGGCATACACTTCAGGTTCAGCACCGTTTGATACATTAGGGACGGAACACAGAATGAGCGTAAACATAAAGAATACGGAAAGGACTCTGAGCAATATCTTTCTTGCAACACCGTTTATTTTCATTTGAGCGTCCTCCGATTGTCTGCCGTTTTCATAAGTGTAACTGTATCCGACGAGCTTATAATTCCGTCGGAATTGTAATCAAGACACGACACGTCGGAACAAGCACCGAGAGCAAGTGCACACGAAAGCTTTTCTCCGCCCCGTTCAAGTCCGTAATTGCCGTTTACCGCATTGCCTTCGAGGTCAAACCAAGCTCCTTCAACCGCACCGCACAAAAGGCACGTGCGTATGCAAAGTGAAGGAACATCTCCGTCCTCTCCCGCTTGAGTGATTGCAATCCAGCCCCCGAAGTCATGTCCTTTGACAGGTATTTCATACGCATCGAATACCTTGCCGCATGTGCCGCAAACATATCCCGCAACACCGCGTTCCGTACAGTCGGCTTCTTTTACAGTCTCGGCTTTGTCCGATAGGCTGTGATGCAACTTTTCGATTCTAACTTTTCGGGCGATATCCCCACATACGGCACACGTTTTCGCAACATATCCGTATTCACTGCACGTCGGCTCCGAAATGACGGTCCATTCGTCATTTGGAATATGTCCTTTTGCTCTTGTCACTTCAACTCCGTCGACAGTACCGCATACACTGCAACGTTTCGTTATCATAAGATCCTCCGTGCAAGTGCCGCCCTCTCTTATATATTCAAAATTGTGCCCTTTTGCGGGAAATACTTCTTTGCCGCTTATATGGCCGCATACGGTACACCTGTCCACAGTCATGTATCCCAGCTCGCAGTCATAGCTTACCGTTATTCCTTCGTTTTGATGTTCTGCCTTATAGCTTTTGCCGAGGGATTCCATATACTCCTCCAAAACAGGCGAACATCCTCGGCATGTTATGTTGAGATATTTCAAATAAGTAAGTTCTCCGGTCGTTGAACTGTAGCCGAATGCTCTTATTCCTATCTGTTTAAGTGTTGAAGGCAAAGACAGTTTTGTTAACGATTCGGCTCTGTTGAAACCGTAATCGCTTATGTATTCGACGCTATTGGGAACTGTTATTTTACTAAGACCTTTTACTCTGTAAAAAGCATCTCCGCCGATGACTTTAACACCATTCGGCACTTCGTATTCGGTCATAGATATCTCCCAGCCTTTTCTGAGGCAGAGAACCTGACCGTCGCATATCGTGAAAAATCCGGATTCCCGCTTGTCGTCGGCAGGCGTTCCCCAGTCAAAAGACGAGGAAATACTAACGGGTATCACATCGAATGTGATTTCCTCAAGAGACGTACAGTAGCCGAACGCGTTTGAGCACACTCTTTTTAAATTTTCGCCGAGATGAACTTCTTTTAGCGAAGAACATTTGTAAAAGCTCTGAATACCGACCTCTTCAACTCCCGAAAGGTCGATATCAAACAGTTTTTCACATTCGTAAAACGAGTTGGTGCCGATTATTTTACATCCTTTCCCGATTTTTACGCTGCGCAATTCTGGAAGTCCGTAGCACATATCGGTTGAAGTTTCTACGAGACCGTCGCCAAGGTCAAGTGAAACAAGAGACGTGCATCTCCCGAAAGCCTCTTTTCCTATTTCGATAACACTGTCCGGCAATACTATTTTGTCAACCGAAGAGCAAAAGCTGAATGCATAACTTCCGATTTTGACAAGGCTTTCTTTGGGAAATACAAACTCGCAAGCAGCACTTAAATATGAAAACGCATAGTCGCCTACTGTTGTCGCTCCTTCTTCAATCACAACTTTTCTGACACCGAGGCCGTACCACGGCGGAGAATACTCTTTGTTTCTCGCATTTCGGTAGGAAAACATTGGGCCCTCACCGTTTATTGTAAGAGTCCCCGTTTCCTTAACAAAGTCCCAATACAGATAAGGACCGCAAACACCGGATTTATCGGTGTCCGCCGCAGATACTCCAAGCAAGGCAAGCGGCAAAAGCAGAGCTGCCGCGGTAATGCACGATATAACCCTCATCAAATGCTTTCTTTTCATGTAAATCTCCGTTTCGTATTAATACCACCGTTTGAAACAGCATCAAAGCGATTTATTCGAAGTCGCATCGCCCTTCAAGATAGAGGCGTGCTCTGTTTAATTTTTCTCTGTCGGGTATATATTCTTTTCCGTGAAATGAAGAACTGCCGCCGCACGCACGGCATTTGGATTCTCCCATCGGATGATATGCGATAAGCTCAGTCTTTCTGCAGCTTCGCAAACTGTTTTTAAGGTCAGACAAAAAATCAAGATGTTCTTTTGTGAAATTAATACCCTCAAGTATAATACAGCGAAGAACAGTCGGTATTCCGAGTGAGTCGGCACACTTGAGGTTTGACAAAATCTCATCAAGACGTCCCCCGGTATTTTCATACAGTCGTACAGGGTCTGAATCCTTAACGTCCCAAAGAAGTGTATCAACACTTCCGCTCAAACTTTCAAGATAACCGGCATCGAACACCCCGCATGTTTCAAGTGCGGTGTTAAGCCCCGCATTTTTGAGACGCCATAGTAACTCCACGGTTTTTTCGCCGTGATACAT
>CAZCSZ010000002.1:0-15326 GCA_964501305.1 uncultured Ruminococcus sp. | reverse complement strand
CTATATTAAGAGCATGTTCGAATGTGTCGTTTGAGCAAAAAGTGCCTATACCGAAGGAAACACGTGCTCTCCCGTTAAAATAGTCGTACAGTGCCTGCGCACGGTCGAAATCAAGGCTGTCGCTGAACAGGAGCTGTTTTGACGACGGGTCAATACCGTACTTTTTATAGTGAGCTATTATCTTTTCTCCCCACTCGTAAGGGTCGCCGCTGTCATGTCTGACACCGCTGTAGTTGTTTGCCATTGCACGGTCAAAATCGAGCAAGAACAAGTCGGTTGTCACCGTATCGGTGAGTGCCGTACCGTTGTCCCCCTTATATTCGTCATACCAATCTCTCATTGCATAATGATTGGTGTAAGCAAGCGGGATTGAATCTATTCCCTGATACATTTGGACAAACTCGTGCGCATAAGTGCCGATGGGGGTAACTCCGTATTTTTTGGCAAAATACACGTTGGATGTGCCGACACAACATGCCGTCTCCGACGTCAGTCTCTTTACGACAACGTCCTCCCATTCTCTCGACAACCTTCTTCTGCAGCCGAACTCGGCAAATTTAAAAGAGTATGCTCCGCGCTTGAACGACTTTATTTTCTCATCAAGCCTTAACTCGGCGGAACTGCGCAAAGAAATGTAGTCGAAACTCATCCTGAAATATACTTCGTTGATTATTTCAAGAAGATATATCTCAAACTGCATTGCCGAAAACAGCGGCCCTTTGACTTTAACCGAGAGACGTCCCGACGGTGAAAGAGATGTTTCCACGTAATCCCTTATCGGGTGCCAAAGTCTCAAAAATTCCACGTAGTCGTTCTTTATGAAACGTATTGAACGCAAGTAGTCAAGTTCTTCGTTTGTAAACCGAAGGGTGCAAAGGTTGTCTATTTGCGAGTTGATTTCTTCAAGCATTTCCTCGGTGAATACGGTATCTTTGTCCCTGCATTTAAAGAAATACTCGCCGCAAAGGTCCGTATGTTTGTGGAAAATGACTTGGTTCATATTGAATTTATAAAGGTCTGTATCAAGCAGAGATACTATAATAGGTTCAATTTTCACGATGCTCTCCTTCAATCGGTTTTCGGGTCAAAATGCGGCATTAATCTAAGTTTGAAGAGGTTTTTACGATGACGTTCGTCTATTGCCTTTTTGACCTCTGCGTCGGATATTTTCCCCATTCTTATATATCCGTCAAGGGTCTCGTAAGTAAATCCCAGATTTTCCTCATCGGTTTTTCCGCACAGTCCGTCAATCGGCGTTTTATCGACTAAAACGTCAGGTAGGCCAAGTGCTCTGCCTATGGCTTTTACCTCTGTTACGGTAAGTCCCGAACACGGGCTGAAATCCCCTGCGGCATCTCCGTACCTGGTTGAATATCCGACATAGTCCTCGGACAAATTGCATGTGTTTACAACCCTTCCGTTGTGGCTTTGAGAGATTGCATAAAGCACAGTCATTCTTATTCTCGGCGGAATATTGGTTATGCTTTGCTCCGACAACTCTAAGGGTATTTCCGCTTTGATAGCTTCAAGAGTCTTTTCGATGTTCACCGTATAATGTTTTATTCCAAGGTGATTTACGAGCAAATATGCCATGTCGATATCGTGCTGAACGCCGCACGGCATAAGCACCCCTATAACTCTGTCTTTTCCGAGTGCTTCAACGCAAAGAGCCGCAGCAACGGAGCTGTCCTTGCCTCCCGAAATACCGATAACGGCATTACAGCCTTTGCCGTTTTCCTCAAAGAAACGTCTTATCCATTCGACGCATCTGTCTTTAACTTTAACAGCATCAAACATTACAGCCTCCGTTTACTCACCGAAGTATTTCTATTTGACAGCTTTCCATTGTCGTAAGAGCCGCCGTATGTTTTTCCTCGGTAACCCCGGCGCAACATCTGCTGTCAACGGTTATTCTTGTGTTTGGATATGCCGCTCTCAAGATAAGAGCGTTTGAAACGACGCAAATATCGGTGCAAAGGCCGCACAGTTCTATTTCAAACTCACCGTCGGTGTATTTTTCCCCAATCGCCTTCGCAAGTTCAAAACTACCGAAAGTGTTCTTTTTTATAACGGTGTAATCCGCTTTTTCAAGCGCTCTTTCGATTGTTCCATCCAAACGGTGTCCTTCACTGCCTTCGATACAGTGCGAAACAGGGAGCATTTTCCCTTCAAGAGTATCGGAATAATTTCCGTAGTGTGTATCGAGCGTAACATATATTCCGTCGCCGTCAAATTTTGCGATTTTATCCGCAGCCTCGGGCAGCGTCGCTTTTGCGCTGCCTGAGCCGAGAGTGCCGCTTATGAAATCGTTTTGCATATCGATAATGACAAGTATCTTCTTCATTTCCGTGTTATCTCCTCTTGATTAATATCCCGCCAATGCGGAGTTGTTTATGAGACTTCTGTTGCTCTTGAACGTTTCCCGAACATCGAAAATGTTGCCTGCCGCTATAAGATAGCTGTACTCAAGAGGTTTTCCCGAAACAAGAGTTATGTTTTTAATGGGTGCAAAATAGCTTGTGGGATCACTCTTTGGGTCGCACGACGGATTTGTTGCACTGTAGTTGTGACGTCCCGCAAGCACATTTGTTGCGCCGGGGACGTAGAGGGCTATGCCGAACCCCGTAGAATCATGCCATGCAAACCAATTTTCGTTGCCGGAATTGACTGCAAAATCCTGCTTTGAATGGTATGCCGTATCATACCACGGTCCAAGCGACGAATATGTTGTATATGCTCCGTTGCTCCACGGAGATGCACCGCTGTACATGCTGAAATTATCAAGCACCGCTATCGTGTAAAATGCAGGCAATTCCTGAGATGCCGTTGTATGCTTATATCCGGAAAAATCAGTGAATCTGTTGTCGACTTTGACAAAGGTGTCGCACAGAGTATAAGTGTTTTCCATATATGACGGTGTGGCACTTGCGACCTTAGCCCAATCCATCGGTCTTGTTTTGACATACAAGGAATTCTCCGTGGCTTCGAAATCGACTATTCTCGAAGGATTGTTGTAAAGGTCGCCTCCCTGAACAGGATTATACCTCCACGCATTTCCGTTGTAATATGCCGTTTCATACGGCGCACCGCTTATACCGTAATAGGACTGTTGTACAAGCCTGCCGACATCGTAACTGTTCAAAAGGTTTCCGTATTTATCAATGCCGTCATCCTTTATCTCATAGTGCGATATACCGCCGCCCATTGCAAGGTACACTCCGAACAGGATGCTTTCATTTTCAAGATAGTAAGTATCGGTCTCGACCTTCACCGTCTGCGCCTCAACGGATTTCAGTGAAAAAGCCGAAGATGCAGCGGATACGGGCGTCAGCGTGACACGGAGCAGTTCACTTGCGATTTTTCCGTCAAAATACGGCATAATCAGTGTCCTGAATTCGGCCTCGGTACTTGACGCTTCAAGAAAAAATTCGTCTTTAACGGTTTTTCCGTCAACAACATATTCCACAACTCCCCGTGCGGCAGTTGACGAAGTATATTTAAATATAATCCTGTTAAAACCGCCGGACGGCTGGTTTTCAAAATCTATTCTCAGGTTTCCCGTGTAGGAATATAAGCCGTTTGATACTTCGTTGTACGAATTGTACGATGCAAGAACCGTTGAGCCGTTAAGCGGCACCGTTTCCTGCCCTGTTGCCTGAAAAGCGTTACCGGATATGCGTTCTGCGGCGCAACAAAGTGCCGAATTGACCCTTGATGCCCCATCGGCACTGTCAGACAGGACGATAGCAAAAAGAGCAAAATAATCACATTCGTAGGCCTCAAAACGGACACTTTCAATGCCGTCCTTGTCCGAAACACTTAATGTCTTGACAGTGAATGTTTCGTCGCATTCCGATACAAAAGAGTCAAACGTGAAATCGGATTTCTCGCCGTTTCGAGCGCTCACGGTAATGTTTGCTCCCTTCGGCACACGGTAAATGAATGAGAGAATCGAAAACTCATCGGATTTTACACCGTTTTTCGGTATATCTGCGGTAAAGGAGACTTTCCCGTTGTCGGACGTTACCGAAGCGCATCCGAGCGTCCTGTCGAAATCGGCGTTTCTTTCCAAAATGAAGTTTTCCGGTTCAACACTTCCCGAAAGGATTTTTTTAATTAAAAGTGTATCTTTAAGCGACATAATACCGTCGCCGTCAACATCTGCAGACGCCAAAGCGATTTCGCCTTTCCCGGCAAGGTGCTTTTTCAAAAGAGCAACGTCACCCGACGTGATTACGCCGTCGAGATTTACGTCTCCCCTATACACCGTCTCGACGTCGGTTCTGATTGCCGTCACATTTTCCGCAGCATCGAATTTTATTATCTTATTCACCCCAACCGTTGAGCCGTCGAGACGTGATACGAGTTCTGTTCCAAGGGCTTTTGCTCCGTCTGCGCTTTCCGAAAGATACAGCGCGCAAAGATACAGCGAATCTCCGGCAATATAAGACTGAAACGGGTCAATTCTTATGCCCGCAACATCTCCGTTCCAAAAAACCTTATCGGAAAGATCGAGCGTATAATAAGCATATACTCCTTTTTCAAGAACAAGTGTCACCGATTTGTCCTCGGACTCTGCGGAATTTTTCGAGGTTGTCAGAAAAATTTGAGTCGGCGTTGTATTCGTCACGGTAATCGGCACGAAATAAACAACCGTAACATATTTATACGTATCGGCGGAAATACCCGCTTTGGAGTAGTCAACTTTGAAATGCGGGTCGCCGCCCGTGGATGTTATAAGAACACCTTTTGCCGCTGTATCAAGAGTTGCCGTGACGGACGAGAAAGAGTTGAGAGTTTTGTACGGTGCATTGCCGTTGAAAACAAGATTCGTCATATCAAGGTTTTCAACCTCATACTCCGATGCTGTTTTCACCTTGTCAATATCGGCCTTTGCCGTTGCAAGAGCGATTTTTACGCCTTCGGCATCCGAAGCCGAGTCTATTTCACTCTTTCCTCTCTCAGCAATTTCACAAACCGTCAGCTTCTCGGCATCAAGATACTTATCAAGGTCAACATATTTTTTAAGTGAGGCCGTCGCCGATTTTTTCAGCGCATCAAGGTGACCTTCTTTCTCTTCGGAAAGGGTTTCGAGCATAACCTGAGCGTAGAGTCTTATTATAAAATCGTTCGGATGATTTACGTTGTTTCCTGTAATATCGGCGTATCGTTTTCCGCGTTCGAAGAGCAGATATCCCGTCGGGCTCCTCAAATCGGCGTGCACTACCCCTTCATACATGGAACACAACTCTTCAAATACCGCCGTGTACTGTCCCTGATATGCCTCAAAATACGATTCGGGGTTGGCGTACATGCATTGAATAAGGATAAACTCCGTTTTCGGATTATACTGCCTTACGGTATCGATTATTTTTATATAGTTTGCCTTTAAGGTTTCGGCAGGAACACAAAGCGGTCCGTCGTTCATTCCGAAGCCGAGAAAAACAAGATCGGGAATATACTTTGCTATATTCTCATAAGCATTTTCGGCTCCCCACTCCGAGGTCATGCCACCGACTGCCGTATTGGCGTAATCTATTCTTTCATACCCGTAACGGTTCTTTAGTGCCGATACCGTCAAATCCGACCAAATCGGCATATACGGAGAAGCGGATACCTCGGCAAGCCCCGATGCATTACATCCGTAAGTTATGCTGTCTCCGTTGAATATTACGCAAAGTCTCTCTTTGTTTTCGAGCTTGGACTTCGTGACAGGCAGGCTTGAAAGCTGACCTTCGGGTATATCTCCGGTCCATATTCCGTCGTGAACGTATGTTATGGCAAGCTGTGTTTTGTGGAAAACTGAACCTTCGTTGAAATATATATATCCGCCGTTTTTGCAAAGCTGACCGTTTTCGGCAGTGCTCTTGTAGTATGACGAATATGCCGCCATGGGAATCGAGCCCGTCGTCAGAATTTGGAGCTTACCGTCATCCGTAACCGTATAATCCACGCCGTATCTGTATTCTCTTGTCAGTTCGGCATTCCGAACCGATACGATTTTCGATGCATCGTACATCAGGCTTATCGGCGGCATTGTTCCGTCGGCATTCAAAAGAGGATACACGGACTCATTGTATACAACGTTACCTTCCCAATAATTTTGCAAGGACGTATCGGCGCGCCACGATACGGACGAAAGCAAAGACTCGTCAATGTCGGATAAAACGCCGTTTGCCCTCTCGGCCTCGGCACTTGCCGTATTGCTTGCGCTCTCGGCGCTTTGACAGAAGCTGACCGATGCGATATACAGAATATCCCACACATCGCCCGTGACGTATGTATCGAATCTTATACTGTGAACAGGGCCGTTCCAATACAAGGAACCCGACATATCTATAATCTGCGAACGGTATTTATATCCTCTCTCGGTATTGAAAATCACACTGCAACCGGCTGTAGGTCCCGTCACGTTTCCCGCAGACATAAAAAGCTCCGTTCTCGTTGCTTTGGCACTGTTGGATGCGGGTGAGAGATAGGTTATAACCGCATACTTGTAATCGTCGGCCGAGATATCGGCAAGAGTTCCCACATCGAAAAGCACATATGGGTCATCACCCGTCACTGCCGTCATTAAGGCGTTTTCGAATTTTGAATAAGAGAACGCAAGATTGTGCGCCGCCGAAAGACTCCTCGCCGAGTCGGCGCTGTCAAAACGAAACGTCAGAGCGGTATCAGCCACTGCTTCTGTACTCTCGCCCTGAAAAGCCACAGCGCAAAGCGCCGTAACTGCAGCCATGAATGTACACAGAACTCTCTTTAGTTTTATTCTTGCGTTTTCCATAATAACCTCACTGATACTCTTGCTGCTTGAAATCCGATTTTATTTTTTCTTGATTTTAGCCGACAGCTTGGACATTTCGACTTTAACAAGAGATGTAAGATACTCGTTTTCTTCCGTTTTAAGCGTGGACACATAAAGTGCCGCGGGAACAATTACGGCGCAGATAAGAGCATGAACAACAACCGATATCCACCCGAAGCCGACAAGCACAGCAGAGCAAATAAGCTTGCACAGCGCCGCCGCGGCAACGGTTACCGCCGTATAGTATATTCTCTTCAAAAAATACTTTGAAACCGGGAACTTGCCTTTGAAGCCGTGTTTGTGTATTATTATAGGGTCAAACCAAAGCATTGTGGTGTAATCCGATACAACAGTACCTATAATCACTCCCGAAACGCCCCACGTCTCCCCGCCGAGTTTGACGAGCAGAACAGAGAGTACAAGATTTACGGCCATGCTGATAAGCGGTCTGTATTTTACCTGCCTGAACAGCCCCATTGCGGTTCTGTATTTGTCTAGGGCTATTCTTATCGCGAGAGCATAGAGCTCAATGCCCATCAACATTGCAAATCCGCCGCCTATAATTTTTTCGGCGCCGATCCACGAGGTTATGAATTCGTCCGCAACCGTAAATATACCGACACCCGCCGTGCCTCCGAGAACAGAGGTTATAAATACAACCGCTTTAAACGTTCTGTATTCCGCTTTCAGGTCTCCCTTTGCATGAAGACTGCCGAGACTGTTTACAACAGATTCGTAAATCTTCAAAAACAGCGAGTATATGGTTGTGTAAAGAACATAATAATTTGAATAAAGTCCAACCGCAACAAGACCTAAAAACTTTGATATTATAATATTGTCGGTCGATTTGAGTACTATATGATTCAGTTTGTAGATAAAGAGTGCCGAGCAGTCCTTTACTATGCCTTTGATTTCCTCACTTGAAAATTTCTCCCCGGGGTCAACGTTAATATAGGGATACATTTTGTTCGCAAAGGCCGCATTAATACAGTTTTGAATTATTACGGTCAAAAGCTGTATAAAGACATACAGGAAAAAAATAATGTGTGCGGCAACTCCCGCTTTATTCAGCACAACAAGAAGAATAATCTGGACGGTTCTCGAAACAACCGAGCCTACCGCCGTTGTCATGTTGATTATGTATACTTTCTGGTTCGCCTGAAGGATAGCGCTTTTATATGCAAGAAAGAAGTACGACGAGACGGACTGCAGAAGGTAAAGTGAAAAAATCAGTATCGCATTCACGTGAAGTTCATCAAGCCGTGCGAAATCCTCTGCTTTTATGAAATACGGGAGTGCGAAAATCATTCCGATACCGAGTACGGCAACCGTGAGCCCGATTATACGGTACGTCTGCTTCGAGAACTTCAATATAACCGAAATTCGCTTTCTGTCGTCTTTCTCCACAGGCTCATACAGCTTGTAGAGAATTGCGTTTCCGACTCCGAACTCGGCAAGAGTCAACATTGAGAGCAAGTTCGAAAACAAGCTGCTTATTCCGAGAAAGGAATCTCCGAGTATCTTTATGAAAACGGTTCGGCAGATAAACTGCATCAGCATAGCGAGAACTTCTCCGCTGATCCCGCTTGTGAAATTATAGAGTGAATTCGTTGTTCTGGAATTCTTCATTCCGATTTATTCACCTCCGACTTGAAATTACCGTTTGTCAGTTATAGCTGTTAAGCGATGAATTGTTTACAAGGCCCCTGTTATCATTGAAGGTCTGTCTTATTTGAAAGAGTGAGCCCGCCGTAACAAGATAGCTGTACTCAAGAGGCTTTCCGCAAACAAGTGTCAGATACCGTCTCGGTGCAACATAGTTACACGAAGGAGCAGCCGGGCTTGTACTGCCGTCATAGCCGAATTTACCCGCATGGTATGTGTAAACATTAGGTACATTCAATCCCGCTCCCATGCCGCTGTTGTCCGTCCATGCGCTCCAATATTCCGAGGTACTCTTCAAATCAAATGCCTGATTGTTTACAGCTCCCCAGAAAACAAGATCATCTCTTTTTATAAGAGAATCTCCCGTTCACGGCGAATTGCCGTTGTAATAGTAAAAAATGTTGAGAGCCGATACCGTATAGAACGCAGGAAGCTCTTGCCATCCCTCGGTATGTATATAACCGGAAAAGTCGATAAATCGGTTATCTACAAGCAGACAATCATCCATGAGTGTATATGTGTTTTCCATATAACTCGGAGTCGCCATGTTAACCTATCCCCGGTCCATAGGACGTGCTTTAACGTATATTACGCAGTCGCCTCTGAATTAAAAATCGACTATCCGCGAAGGATTGTTGACTTTATCTCCGCCCTGAACCGGATTATACCCCCACGAGCTGCCCGACCAATTGCCGAGAGGATAGTGTGCTTTGTCAATCCCGTAGTAGGACTGTTGAATGAGTCTGCCGACATCCGCATTATTAAGAAGATTTCCGTAATTCGGATTGCCGTCATTCAGATATTCGAAGTAGTTGACACCGCCGCCCATTGTGAGGTCAACTTCGAGCTTGAAATTGCCGTTTGAAAGCTAATAAGTGTCCTTCTCTATGTACTCCTTTTTCTCCGCGGATAACGAACTGAGTGTAATTGCCGACCGAGCGGTGTTTACAGTATACAGCTCTATCATGGAGAGATTTTTCGCGTTCTTTCCGTCAAAGAACAGAACAATAAGCGACACCTCTGACTATCGAATTTGTCGAATACGTGATTGAGAATTTGTTGAAAGTGCCGTATTCTTCGGGCATGATACACGTCATGCAAGAAGAGAATACATATGAATCGGAGGAAGTTTGAGATGCAGCCTCGTATACGGTAATTCCGTCGGATGCGCCGTTACATTCAATCTGCCCCGAAATCGGTGCATCGGACATTCCCGAATTCCTTTTGCCGAGTCTCTCTTTGCTTATGGCATTCGTCTCCGACTTTGTCTTTGCGAAGCAAACCGAATCAACATACATTGTATCGTTGGATTTCGAAGTTGATAAATAGTCGAGTCTTACGAGATTGACCTTGCGGGTCTCCGGCTGTGCCCGATACCGTTAGTTTTGCGGCGCCTTCGCTTGCCGAATAGCTCATGGTGTGCTGTTCCGCGCGCTTAGACACGACATACTGCTTGGCGAATCGAATATGAGCCGTGCCGTTTGACTCAATGCCCGCCGAGGAGAGATATTTTCAGAAGAAGCAAATCCTTAAGAGAGATATATCCGTCAAGATTAATATCTCCCTTTGTTGCTTTGTCAACCGTTATTGCCAAAATATCGGTGTCGCTCTTAAAGTCGTATTCTTCAACCTTCGAAATCACGGTTCCGTTGGCCCTTGCGGCCTCGGCATCTGCTTTTTCATTTGCCTCAACTTGAGTTTTGGCAAAACAGATCTAGCTGAGATAAAGAGTATCTCCCGATGAGCAGTCAGCAAAGTAATCGTATCTTATTCCGTGAACGGTTCCGCTCCATCCCGAAACAGACGAGAACTTCAAAACCACGCTGACATATTCCGAACTCTGTCGCAGGGTAGAGGCAACAGAACATTCAATCGCAGGAGATGTCACATCCCCCCGCACACAAAAACAGCTGGCAGGTTTCCGCCTGTCTCGTGTTCGAAAAAGGAGAACGGTACGCAATTACAATGAACCTGTACTCATCCGCAGAGAGAACCGTGTTGCTCTCAACGTCCAAATAGACACAGGGTCACAGGATGCTCCCGTTGTTCCGAGGCTAACAGCACCTTCTGTTTCCGAGTAACCGACAACCGTATTATTGACAGACGAGAGGTAACCGATACTGTCCTCGCAGTCAAAGACAAAGGTGTTGTTCACCTGTGCTCCAAGAGACAACGGGCAAACAACGCCAAGCATAAAAACGGCGCACTGTATCAGCGATACAATCTTCAAAAGATATTTCATGTTGAAACCCCAAATACAATAATAGCGATTTAAGTTTAAAATCTACGATTATATTATATAATAGAAGAGTCCCTGTGTCAACATCCGATATTTCGATATCAAACAATAAGCCCGACGGGCGGGTTAGGGAACCGCCCGTCGGGCTTATTGTTTGATATTCGTTATAATTCAAGTTGCGGTGGATGGCTATGTGTTGTTCAGACAAACCATTCTTTTTTGGGCGGAGTATACATTACGGCGTGCGGTATGATACGCGCCCTGATTGATTTTGCCTTGACTATTTCTCCGTCAAAACATATTTCCTTTATTCCGTCGAAAAAAACTCCCTTGCAACGTTTGAAGGTCAGGTATTCGGCAAATGCAGCCTTAACCTTGCCTGTTTTAAGGTCTATGTGCGATCCCTTCTTGAAGTCGGCGACAAGGGATATGAACTTGGCAACAGATACGTTCTTGACTGCAATTACGTCAAGAAGTCCGTCGCCTGTGTTAGCGGCGGGTGCAACCTTAAATCCGCCTCCGTAATAGCTTCCGTTTGCTATGGCGGCGAGCAGAAAGTCTCCCGAAAGCTCTTCTCTGTCGGTTTCCCTGCCGTCAGTGCCGATGACATTTTCAAATGTGATTTTCGATTTGAAACTTTCCTTCTTGACAAGGGTCGAGACAACCCCCGCGATATAGGAAAAATTGCCTCCCATACCCGGAATCTTACGTATCTTCTCGGCTTCGGAAACTACCGAGCAGTCGAACCCCATATTCGTTATATTTGCCGAGTATCTTCCGTTTGCATAAATCAAATCCGTGGGATATACTTTCCCGATTTCGTTTTTGTTTGAGTACATATAGTGTAGGAAATCGTTTCCGCTTCCCGACGGTATCCCGGTAAACAACGCGCTTTGTCCCGCATTCGCTGCCATAATGCCGCTTACAGCCTCTCCCATTGTGCCGTCACCGCCGTGCGCTACAATATGGGCACCGGGGTCTTTTGTCAGAAGTTCGGCAATAAATTCCTCGCAATCACGTCTGCCTGTTGTAAGGTAAATATCCTCTCCGAGCGCATCGATTTTTTTCTTTGTCCTGCGAAATTTTATCCCGCTTCCCGAAACGGGGTTTATGATATGTACTATGTGTCTCTCTCCGCTTCTCAAAGCGGTTCTTGCTTTAAGCTCCCTATTCATAAAAATCTCCTCTCCGGCAGCATTAGCCCTGCCGTTCATTCGGGCTTTATCAGTTCATAATCATTTCGAGCATTTCTCTGACACCGTCTAATATATTCTCCGCGCTCTTGCGGCACAATTCGGTTCCGTAGGGGAGCGTAAAGCCGTGGTATGCTTTTATCATGCTGAGGTCGTTGTCATTGTCCCCTGCCGTATAAATATTATCCTTGCGTACTCCGAAATATTCCGCCATTCTCCCGACAGCGGCAGCCTTGGAAACACCGGCAGGCGGAATATCCAGGCATAGTCCGTTAGCGTGCACGCTGATTTTATCCCCGTAGCTCTCCAAGAGCATTTTCACACAAGCATCGAAATCTTCCCTTGTCGCATAGCTTGTATTAATTTGCGAAAAGGAGCTGTGGCGCATTATTTCAAAATACGTTTCCGTTCCCTCTTCAAGCGGCACCGAAGTGTCTATTTCGTACGAACACTTGCCGTCGCTGTATACGAGATACCTGCAATCGGTTTCGGATATTGCCTTCAAAATCGGAAAAAGAACTTTTCCGTCGCCTTTTGACTCGAAAATGACCTTGCCGTCTGCTCCTTCGGCATATGCTCCGGTCATACACATTATGAAATCGCAGTACTCTGAATATTTTTTTCTTATGTCGTCCGTGTTTTGATAGCTTCTGCCGGTTATAATCCCGAACAGGTTGCCTTTTTTTCTGAATTTGCATACGGTTTCAAGGCATTCCTCTGTCACACCGTTCGGATATTGATAAAATGTACCGTCGAAGTCCGTTGCAAACAGCTTTACATCTTTCAAAGCATTTTCCTCCTGTTTTCCTTACATATAATTTTATCAAAGCTTCCCTTCCTTGTCAAGTAAGTAAATTTTCGTCCGATTTTTAATATAAAAATACTTTTTTTCTTGACAAAATGCACTGTTATCATTTATACTGTAACTATTAAAAAAGAGGACGGTTCAAAATGAAAGATAAAATCTCCGAACTTTTCGGTGCAGACGTTTTCAATGACAAAATAATGAGTGAACGCCTTCCCAAAGACGTTTACGAAAGGCTAAAAAGAACGAGGGAAATGGGCAAAAGCCTTGACCCTGCCGTTGCAAGCGAAGTTGCACGGGTAATGAAAGACTGGGCCGTGGAAAACGGCGCCACTCACTTTACCCACTGGTTTCAACCGCTGACGGGAATTACAGCGGAAAAGCACGACAGCTTCGTTCATCCGACCGAAGACGGCGGAGCGCTGCCTGTTTTTTCGGGAAAGGAGCTCATAAAAGGCGAATCGGATGCATCTAGCTTTCCGAGCGGCGGGCTCAGAGCTACTTTTGAAGCACGTGGGTATACCGCATGGGATCCCACAGCTTATGCCTTCATTAAGGACGGGGTCCTTTGCATACCCACCGTTTTCTGCTCTTTCAGCGGAGACAGCCTTGACAAAAAAACCCCTCTTTTACGGTCAATCGAAGCTCTCAACCGCCAGGCGCTCAGAATACTGCGACTTTTCGGGGACGAAAAGACAAAAAGAGTTATTCCCTCTGTCGGCGTTGAGCAGGAATATTTTCTCATACGAAAAGAAGATTATATAAAACGCGGCGACCTTGTCTATACAGGCAGAACTCTTTTCGGAGCAAAGCCGTGTAAAGACCAACAGCTGAACGACCACTACTTCGGTTCGATTAAGCCACAGGTCAAGGCATTCATGAAAGATCTTGACGAGGCATTATGGCGTCTCGGTGTTGCCGCAAAAACGGAACACAACGAAGCCGCGCCCGCACAGCACGAGCTTGCCCCTCTTTATTCGGACATCAACACAGCGTGTGACCACAATCAAATTGTAATGGACGTCATGAAGCGGGTTGCCTCCGACCACGGACTTATCTGCCTGCTTCACGAAAAGCCCTTCAACGGAGTCAACGGAAGCGGCAAACACAACAATTGGTCATTGGCTACAAACGACGGGGTCAACCTGCTTGACCCGGGAGAAACGCCATCGGAAAACGCACAGTTTCTTGTATTTCTGGCGGCTGTGATCGCAGCTGTTGACGATTATCAAGACCTCCTTCGCATTTCGGTAGCAACTGCGGGAAACGACCACCGTCTCGGCGGAGATGAGGCGCCGCCGGCAATTCTGTCGATGTTCTTGGGAGACGAGCTGTCGGCAATACTCAATGCAATCGAAAGCGGAAACGAATACCACGGTGAAGCAAAAGACGTTATATCAATCGGCGTTCACGTTCTCCCCAAAATCCCGAAGGATACCTCGGACAGGAACAGAACTTCCCCCTTTGCATTTACCGGCAACAAGTTTGAGTTCAGAATGCCCGGTTCTTCCCTCTCAATAGCGGGGCCGAACACGGTTATAAACACAATCGTTGCCGAAGAGCTTTCGCGCTTTGCCGACGAACTTGAAGAAGCCGAAGACTTCACAAAATCGCTGAATTCGCTTATAAGAAAGACGATTACGGAGCACAAACGTATAATCTACAGCGGCAACGGCTATACAAAAGAGTGGATTGAAGAAGCGGAAAAGCGAGGACTTTCAAATTATCCGACTTGCGCTGATGCGATACCTCACCTTTGTGACAAAAAGAACGTCGCTCTGTTTGAAAAGCACAAAGTATACAACGGGAAAGAGCTTCTTTCGAGAAGGGATATTTATCTCAACAACTATGTATCGGTTACGGGCATTGAGGCCACCACAATGGTCAAGATTATCAGAAAAGAAATCATTCCCGCTTGCATAAGATACCTTGAGCTTCTTGCTTCTACTGCTCTAAAGAAAAAGCAGGTCAGTGACAAAATCGGCACGTCTCTTGAAGAAAAACTCCAAATCAGACTTTCCGAGCTTAATGAAGAACTGTATTTTGAGGCCGAAAAAATAGAGAGTCTGAACCAAACTCTGCGAACGGTGGATGACCCTATTGTATCTGCTGAATTCTGCAGGGACTCTCTCATTCCTTCAATGGAGAGAGCAAGGGTGCTTGCCGACGAAATCGAAGCCACAGTCGATAAGAGCATATGGCCTTACCCGACCTATGGCGATATTCTGTTTGCTATCAATTAAACGCGAAAGGACAGTACTATGAAAAGAATCATCCCGATTATATCCGTAATCCTCCTCACGCTGATTATTATCTGCTCTTGCGGAGAAAAGCAAGGAGAGTTTGTCGCGGTCGACAAAGACAATCTCGGTTCTGTAGCTTGGATTTCCGAAGGCGGAAACGCAATCGAAGCAGAACAGAAAGAAAAAATAGTTGATGAGTACAATGTTCTTACGCCCGACGGACCGGTAAGCGACAATCTTTTCGACAAGGTTGAATGGAGAATCCTTATAACGGTTACTCCCGACAATTCGGAACCTACTCTTTTTAAAATATCATATATCGGAGATTTTCGCTTCATCGTCGAAACCGAAGGCGCCGTCAAGTCTTCATATACCG
>CAZCSZ010000001.1:0-15367 GCA_964501305.1 uncultured Ruminococcus sp. | reverse complement strand
CTTATTTTGTTTCCCTGTGAAGGGTGTGCTTGCGGCAGAATTTGCAGTACTTGTTCATTTCAAGTCTGTCGGGATCATTCTTTTTGTTTTTCTTCGTGTCGTAATTTCTCTGTTTGCATTCACTGCATGCAAGCGTGATCTTTACTCTCATAAAATCGGCACCTCCTAATGAAATTCAGGGTTACAACCCTGTGAAAAATGTACCTCCCTCGTAAAAGGGTTTTCAGCGCCGTTCAGCCGCTGTTGCGGGACGCAAAAAAAGAACCCTCTAAAGAGGTGCTCCAATTATACCATGCATCAGCTGTTTTGTCAATACCCCTTTTAAAAATATATAAAGAATGTGTTCAAAAATAAATTCGGTGAATTTGCAAAGTAAATACCGTATCGGAATTACACATTGGAAAAGACGGCGGTTAATGAAAATCGGAGCAATTTCCGAAGAAAATTCAATGCAAATGCTGTATTCATCGATGTGAATCAACATATGACATTTTTCGATGCATTTAAAGAAGGTAATAGAAAGAAATATCTAAACCGATGATTGAAAAGTGAAATTAATCGCGACGGCACTTGGATGATGAGGGACGAAAGAATATACCGAAGGCAGAACATATAAAACAACAAGCGGGGTCGTACGCCGTCGGCGTTCGACCCCGCTTGCATAAAATAACGAATACCGCTTAAAGTGAATTCGGCTTCTGCATTAGCCGCATTGGTCGGACTTTAAACGATTATGCGGCGTTTTTCAGTGCACGCTTGTGTAACCGAAAGAGTAGTCTCCGTCATAATCGCAGTTATAATCATAATCATAGTCATAATCATAATCATAATCATAATCATAGTCATCGTCTTGATATTCGAATGATGCTGCGAGTTCGTCGTACAGATTTTGAAGACGTTTTTTGCTGAGTTCGAAGATATTGATTGCGTTTTCAATAGGCTTAATCTCACAACCCGGTTTGATGCTTATTGAAAACTTGCACTCCACTGAGTAGTCATACGATTTTTCGTGGGCGCTGTTTTCAAGACTGAACTTCAATTGAATTCCGCCGTCGTTTGTACCGTATTTCAAAGCGAATCCGTCCTTGCTGTCCCCTTCGGTAATGGTGAATGTGTATGCGTCATCATCACAGAAAACGGTATAACTGTTTTTTCGTCATATAAAGTAACGGTGGAATCGCCGTCGTTGCGTTCAAAATTCAATCCGATATTTGAATCAGGTTCATCACCGGTGTATATTTTGACATCATCCCATATAATATCTTTGCCGTTAAGTTTGGCTGTGAGATATCCTTCTTCTCCGTCAACGGTGCCTTCAACGTGGAATGCTTTAACATAGCCGTCATCTATGCCGATGTAGAAATCAAGGTCGAAATCGATGTCGGCCAATCGTTCGGTATCCTCCTCTTTCTCAAGAGCGGAAGCTATGTATGTGTTTGCCTCGTCGAAACTGATACCGTACGCACCTTCGAAAACATATTTTTTATAGGCGCCGTTGAGATTCTGCCATGCCTCTTTATCGCAAACCAAACGATATACCTTTATGTCGTCATCACAGCCGGGCAACTGCTTATCTGCTTTTTTGAACGAAACGGAATCCTTGAATGCTTCAACAACTTCTTTGTTGCTTTTTTTAAATGCATCAAAGCTTTCGTCGTGGAAAAGATTGAAGTCGGCCTTCTCAATGATTGCCAAATCTTCATCGCTGAGACTGTCCTTCAGTAAATCTCCGAGGTCCGAGTCAAGAAAACGCTGTCCTATTTTCTTGAGTGGAACGGAGTAACTGTCATCAAGCAAATCGGGCACTGAAACCGAAAGCTCGTCTGTATCGCAATATACATCAAAAGACAGGCTTAGCGCCTCCGATTCGGTGCTGTTCGAAAAATCGCATTTGCCGTTTGCCGAAACGCAGTCTTCAGACGAGTTTATTCTAATAGCCACGTCCGCCAGAGAGCTATAGTCGTATTTAAAATCACCGTAGATAACGTAGCTGTACGATTGGTCAGCGGACAATTTCAAATCGGAACATGTTTCTTCAGAAGTTATGACGGTGGCGGTGTTTTCAATAAAGGCGGAGAAGTTCTCACTGTCATCGAAGAGATTGAATAATTCGGTTCCGGTGTTTTTGAGGGCACGTAACACGATAGCTTCGTCAGAAAAGTACGAAAGACCGAATACCGATCCTGCTGCGACGATTGCAAGTGCTATAATGCCGATAACGATAGCGAGAACGGGACATCTTCTTTTTTGGGGCATCGGGGCTTGCTGAGCGTAAGGAGCATATCCCGGCGTTGTTGACTGTGCGTTAGAATTACCGCTCTGAACTGTGTTTACCACATGGGGATTAACAAAAGGTGTGTTCGTCTGAACGTCGGCACAGTTGCTTTGAGATGCGGGCTGCGCATACTCATTCGCGCTCGGCACTTCGGGCTGTGCGTGTATGGATTCATTCTGCGCCGATGGATCTGCATCGGTGTTGGCATTTGGAACTGCAGAATACACGCTGCTATCGGTGTTCGGTATTGCTTGACCTGAAAAATCGGGATTCATATCCGATGTTACGGTTTCACCTGCCGCAGACGGGTTTGTGAAGGGAACTGCATTGCCCTGAACGGTGTTTTCGTTGGAATGGCCTAACTCTGCACCGCAAGTTGAACAGAAGCGGGTGTTTTCACCCACTCGACTTCCGCACTTAGAACAGAACATAATAGATCTCACTTACAGAATAAGTTTAAGATATATTTAATTTTCTCAAACAAACAAATTTGTTATTGAGAAGCATAATAATATCATGGGATAGTCTTTTTGTCAATATTTCCGCAAAACAAGCACGGGTTTGTTGTCTGTTTTGCTTGACAAGAGAAAAAACAGCACTGTAATTAGAATAATGACACCTTTACGGAGATAAAGGGCAATCCTATTCCTTTTGGTGGATGACTATGAAGAAACTATTATCACTCGTACTGACGGCCGTTTTGGTACTTGCGTGTATTCCGCTCGGAAGTTTTGCGGTTGAGGACGGTTCGGTTGAGCTCTGGTTCGAACATGCGGCAGCGAAAGCTAAAAGAACCGATATAATGTCCTCCGGGCTCGATACTTATACCGTATACCTCGCGAAAAACGATATTCAGGGAGCACAGATTATACTGAGTTCGGGCAGCGTTCATGACGGGCTTACCATGTCACTCGGCAAATTCGAAAACTCAGGTGTTTCTCTTGAAACCGAACTGTTTTGAGAGTACTATGCGGAGGCTGCCGACAATACGCTCGATGCCATAGTACCGCTTGGCGGCGCATTTTCACTCACTGCCGGCGAGAGCTAGGCGTTTTACTTCAAAATTCGCACCGAAGAGAGCACGCCTGCGGGAGATTATACCTCTGTTCTGACACTTAAAGATTCATCGTGCGCCGTTATTGACGAAAGAACTGTTTCGGATCATGTTTGGAACTTTGCTTTCACCGAGAAAACGTCGCTGAAAACAGCCGTATTTCTTGATATGGCGCAGACCTCAAGATATGCTTCGAGTACAAGCTCAACGGCTAAAAAAAGCCGCTTACAAACTGTATTATGATTATCTTTTGGAGAACAGAATATGTGCGTTTTCAATGTCAGAGAAGTTCTACAAACCTGCGGGCGCCGAATATCTTAACAACCCACGTGTTACAACTTTTAAACTGCTCGGTGACAATGAGTATCTCAGTGACCTCACCGACCTCAACAATGCCACATTTAAGGAAATGTTCAATCAATACTTCAGCGAATACACCGTTGACGGCAATGGGGAGGCTGTGCCGAATACCGAAATCAAAAGTGAATGGCTTGATAAAGCATTTTTCTATTTTACCGATGAACCGCAGGCATACAGCAGCGGATGAAGCGGGGACACTGCTGTCACCGTTATGCAGAAGAACGCAAAGCTTAAAGAAGCGCTTCCGTACTGCAATGCAAAAACAGTAGTTCCTTTCCATGAAAATTTCCCGGTGACGCAGTACAGCGAAGAAACGGGTACGGCGGTTCTCACGGATGCCGTAAATTATTTTATGAATAACGATGCGTTCGGTATATGGTGTACAAAACCGTATGCGTATATCACATCAAAGGACGTTAAAGCTTTGAAGAAACTTCTTGCCGGCTGAAAACGGATTTAATACGGTAAAGTCTGCAAGAAACCGTCTGCACTGACCGCAACGGAATGTATTTCCCAAATCTTCGAACATTCCGTCTGTGTACGGGTGCAAACATAACATTATACACGGCTTTCTTGACATCGGTTATTTCAACATGACGGCATGAGGCTCCGCAATTTTACTGCGGAGCCTCATTGCATGACGGGCATATTAATGATTTTTTTGCGAAAGTCAAGCTCGGTGCCCCCGACAGCATCTATTGTTGCGGTAGAGTCCTCGAAGTTGTCGAAGAATAAAATAAGATCTACGATTCAGATGTTGAACTGTTCCGTAGGTTTTTCTTTGTTTACTGCGAGGCAGTTTCTTAATGCTTGGTTTTATCCCAACGATAATTCGGAACCGTTTGCAAAAGCTTGCGATACTCTAATCCGTATTCTTTGAGGCTGATGCTGCGTTTAATAGGTTCTTTTGTGCGGGATTCTTTTAAGCTTTCTTTCCGAGATATTCGTCTATTTCGCTTTTGATTACGGTGACACCGGGGCCGTAAACTATCTGTACTCCCGTACCTTTGGCGATAACTCCCGAAGCTCCGCTTTGCATAAGACCGCCTCTGTCAACCTTTGACGGTTCCTTTACTGTAACACGAAGTCTTGTAGCACATGAATCCACCGTGACGATATTGCTTTCTCCGCCGAGACTTGATACTATTAAGGCGCTGAGACTGTCTTTTTTTCGGGCAAGACCTTTGTCGGATGACTGCTTTTTTTCGTAGTCGGCTCTTGTATACAGTTTTGTTTCCTCGTTTTCAACACGTCCCGGCGTTTTGAAATCAAACTTTTTGATAAGCAGTGTAAAGATAAGGTAATATGCGATGAAGTAGGGAATACCTATAAAAACGATATTGAGCCATCTTGTCTTTTCGTTCCCCTGCAGAATTCCGAAAAGGGTTAGGTCGATTACGCCTCCCGAAAAAGTCATGCCGACTCCGACATTTAAAATATGTGTCAGCATATAGGAAAGACCCGCAAAGACACAATGGATTGCATAAAGCAGCGGAGCTACAAACAAAAACGTGAATTCAAGCGGTTCGGTAATACCGGTTAATACCGAAGTCAGCGCCGCCGACAGCAAAAGACTGCCGACGACTTTCTTTTTCTTCGGCAAAGCCGACTTGTACATTGCAAGTGCTGCACCGGGCAAGCCGAATATCATGAGCGGGAATTTGCCGCTCATAAATCTTGTTGCGAAAACGCTGAAGGAAGCGGTTTCGGGCGAGGCAAGTTCCGCAAAGAAAACATTCTGTGCACCTGACACAAGCTGTCCGTCTATAATCAGCGAACCGCCGAGCCCCGTTTGCCAGAATGGCAAGTAGAATACATGGTGAAGTCCGAACGGGATTAAAGCTCTTTCTATTACACCGTAAACGAAAGTACCGAAATATCCCGATGACAGAACGAAATTTCCAAGAGAGAAAATAACCGACTGCACTGCGGGCCATACGAAAAACATAACGGCGCCCACAAATATATAAGCCACAGCACATATAATCGGTACGAATCTGACACCGCCGAAAAACGACAGCACGGCGGGCAACTTGATTTTATAAAACCTGTTGTGAAGTGCCGCTGTGCCGAGACCTACAATAATTCCGCCGAATACTCCCATTTCAAGAGACTGTATACCGACAACGTTTGAAAGAGTACCTTCTGCCATTATTCCTTCTTCAAGACGTCCTGTAAGGTCGAGCAGGGTCGATATTGTCTGATGCATAATGAAAAATGCGATTGCCGCAGACAGGCAGGCTGTACTTTTTTCGTTTTGAGCCATTCCGAGAGCTACTCCCATTGCAAACAGTATAGGGAGATTTGCGAAAACAATATTGCCCGTATCGCTCATTACCGAGAGAACAAAATGAAGAAATGTGCCTTCTCCGAGTATGTTCTCAAGATGATATGCCGAAATCATATTGGGGTTGGTAAAAGATGACCCTATACCGAGCAGAAGTCCCGCTATCGGGAGGAGTGCTATCGGAAGCATAAAAGAGCGGCCAACTCTCTGCAGAATGCTGAAAAGAGCACTTGACTTTTTACTTTTGACTTTTTTCATATCAAACTTCTCCTTAAATAACGTAATCGATTAGAATGTCCCCTGCTTTAACATTGCCGTAGCTGATATCGAAAAAGGAAAGTATTTGAAAGTTTGATATTATTATGGGGGTTGTGGTGTCATAACCTTTGCTTTTGATAAAATCAGTGTCGGCGGTACACAGAATATCACCCGCTTTTACATGGTCACCCTCCTTTACTTTCGGTGCGAATCCTTCGCCGCAAAGCTCGACGGTGTCAACTCCTATGTGAACCAGTATTTCGAGTCCGTCGTCGGATAAAAGATTATAGGCATGTGCCGTTTTTGCGACTCCGAGTACTTTTCCGTCGCAAGGGGAAACGAAGGCTTTACCGATTGGAACGACCGCTATTCCGTCACCGAGCATTTTTGATGAGAATACCTCGTCGGCAACACTGCCGAGCGGGATTGCTTCGCCGTCGGCACAGCATGTGATGCGCCCTTTTCGGGCCTTTTTTCTACCAAACATAATTGCTCCTTTTGCGTTTGTCTAAAATGTATATCAATCGGCAATCCGAATACACGTCCTCTGAATGGTGCTTGAAATTTTTACAACTGTAAAAATACACGGTTTTTACCCTTTTCCGCATTCGAAAATTGCCTTTCTCACTTTGAGAATATTTGACGGGTTGACGGAAAGTTTCTTTATTCCCGCAGATACGAAGAAATCGGTGAGTGAAGTGTCCGATGCAAGTTCACCGCATATTCCGACTTCGATTTTCGCTTCGTTTGCGCATTTTGCAATATAACTTATAAGTCTTTTTACGGCATCGGGTACAGTCTCCGAAAGGTATGCGACTTTGCCGTTTTCTCTGTCGGCGGCGACTGTGTACTGAACAAGGTCATTGGTTCCTATACTGAAGAAATCGCAGTGCTTTGCGAATACATCTGCGCAAATTGCGGCGGCGGGAGTTTCCACCATTATTCCGATTTTGGTGTGAGCCGAAAACGGAATGCCCTCGCTTTTAAGTTCTTCCCGAACTTCATGACACATTCTTTTTGCCGCCGACAGCTCATCAAGTGACGATATCATCGGAAACATAAGCGAGATGTCGGCATATGCCGAGGCACGGTAGAGCGCTCTCAACTGTGTTTTGAACAAATCTCTGTTCTCAAGACAAATTCTTATGGCTCTGTTGCCGAGTGCGGGATTTGCTTCTTTTACCGAATTTATATACGGAATGTTTTTGTCTGCGCCGGCATCGAGAGTTCTGACTGTAATATGCCGTCTTCCGATTATTTCGCCGGCTTTTCTGTATACTTCGAATTGCTCGTTTTCGTCGGGCGGAGTGTCTCTGTTCATGAAGAGAAACTCACTTCGAAACAGCCCTATTCCTTCCGCATCGTTTTCAACGGCTTTGATGGCGTCCGAGAGCCCTTCTATATTCGCGTAGACTTTTATTCTCTTGCCGTCTGCCGTGATTGAAAGTTTTCCTCTGTATTCCTCAAGCCCGAGCGTGGCATCCCGTTCCGAAAGAAAACGGCTTTCAAACACATTCGCCGTCGTGCTGTCGGGATCTATATATACAACGCCGTTCTCACCGTCGAGAATGCATTCTTTTCCGTCGAAAGACCTATCGAAAGTACCAACGCCCACAATTGTCGGTATGCCGAGCGTACGTGCCAAAATGGAGCTGTGAGACGTCACACTTCCTTTTTCACACACTACGCCGAGAACGGTTTCCCTGTTGAGAGAAACAGCCTCCGAAGGGGCAAGCTCTTCACATACGAGGATGCATTTTTCTTTAGGTGCTGTGCTCACGTCCTGCCCTTCGGCGATTGCAATAAGCCTTTCCGAAACGTCTTTGACATCGGCGGCTCTCGCTCTCATGTAATCGCCGCTCATTGATGAGAACATATCTGCAAAACTCTTGGCGGTTCTCCTTACGGCGCACGTCATATTGAGGCCCGAATCTATTGCGGAATAAACGCCCGACGTAAAGTCATCGTCGCAAATCATCATTTCATGAACATCGAATATAGCGGCGTTCGAAGGGTCGCTCGAAAGGACTGTTGCCGCCTTTATTTTTTTAAGCTCCTCTTTGCATTTTCCGACGGCATCGGTGAATTTTGATTTTTCTCCTTCGGCGGAAAAACGGACGTTTTGAGGCAACTCTTCGGCCATCGAAATATTCGTCTTTTTAATAAAAATCTTCCCCTTCGTCAAACCGGGAGAAGCTCTTTTTCCGTTTAAAGTAACCATACCTGCACACAGGCTTACAGCCCTGCCTCCTCCATTGCTTTTTTTACGCTTTTTACGGCTTCGCTTTCGTCGTTTCCGACTGCCGTAATCTTTAAAATGTCGTCTTTGACGGCACCGAGGGACATGACGGAAAACAGCCTTTTGCAGTCAGCGCTTTTTCCGTTACATTCGACGGTTACCGATGACGAAAACCTTTTTGCACAGTTCACGATTACACCCGCAGGTCTTGCATGAATTCCGTTCCCGTCTTTCACCGTATAGTTAAATGATTGCATGATATTCCTCCGAAAACAGCTCATTTGTGATTATTTTGCCCCGTGAAGCAAAAAATATGTAAGCCGATGAGGCAAAACTTTTAAAAACACTGTTTCCATTTCGGATTATTTGTGTTATTATATCATATAAAAGTATTGTTATTTAAGGAGATACGGTATGAAGGATATTCTTCAGAAAATAAAAACCGAAGCTATGGATTTAATCTCTTCGTCGCAAATCGACCCCGAAGAGATTAAAATCAAATACCTCGGAAAAAAAGGTGAATTGACGCAGGTTCTGCGCGGAATGGGGAAACTTTCTCCCGAGGAAAGACCTGTCATCGGGGAACTCGCCAATAAGGTAAGAAAAGAAATCGAAGAGGCCCTTGAAAAGAAGGCCGAGGCATTGAAAAACGCCGCACTTGAAACAAAACTCAGAAAACAGACGCTTGATGTGACGGTGCCCGGTGAGTATTTTCCGATAGGCCACCTACATCCTCTCGATACGGTTCAAAAACAGATGGAGGATATTTTTATCGGAATGGGGTTTGAAATCGCCGAGGGTCCCGAAGTTGAGAGCAGTTATTACAATTTTGAAGCACTCAATACACCCGCAGACCATCCCGCGAGAGATATTCAGGATACTTTTTATATTACGGAGGACATTCTTCTCCGTTCTCAAACGTCGCCCGTTCAAGTTCACGTTATGGAAGAAAAGAAGCCTCCGATACGTGTTATTTCTCCCGGACGTGTTTACAGAGCCGATGAAGTCGATGCAACTCATTCGCCTCTGTTTCACCAGTGCGAGGGTATCGTAATCGACAAAGGCATTACAATGGGTGACCTTAAAGGGACACTTGAGACATTCGCAAAGCAAATGTTCGGGTCGAATACCAAGCTCCGTTTCAGACCGCACCATTTCCCGTTTACGGAACCGTCCGCCGAGGTCGATATTTCGTGCTTTGTATGCGGCGGAGAAGGGTGCCGTGTGTGCAAGGGTGAGGGTTGGATTGAAATACTCGGCGCCGGCATGGTTCACCCCAATGTTCTTCGCGGTTGCGGAATAGATCCGAAAGTTTATTCGGGATTTGCATTCGGGATGGGTATTGAGAGAATAGTAATGGCTAAATACAATATTACCGATATGCGTCACCTTTACGAAAACGATGTCCGTTTTCTGAAGCAGTTCTGATAAGGAGGAAACGTCAATGAATCTTTCAATGAAATGGCTTGCCGATTTTACCGATATCGGTGATACCGATATAAAAAAATACTGTGACATGATGACCGATACAGGTTCCAAAGTCGAGGGCTATAAAGTTCTCGGCGAGGATTTTTTCGGTATTGTGTGCGGTAAGATTTTAAAAACCGAAAAACACCCTGAGGCAGACAGACTTATAATTTGCCGGGTTGATATCGGAAAGGAAGAACCGATTCAGGTTGTCACGGCCGCAACCAATGTTTTTGAGGGTGCATTTGTTCCCGTATGTACCGACGGTGCAAAGCTTCCCGACGGCACGAAAATCAAAAAAGGAAAACTTCGCGGAGCGCTTTCCGAGGGAATGTTCTGTTCCGTTGCGGAACTTCAGCTGACAACTCACGATATGCCGGGAGCGATAGAAGACGGAATACTTATTCTTCAGCACTGCGGTATTGATGTTGATAAAGTGACACTCGGTTCGGACATAAAAGATGTTCTTGATCTTCATGACACCGTTGTCGAATTCGAAATCACGCCTAACCGTCCTGATTGCCTGTCGGTAATAGGACTTGCAAGAGAAAGCGCCGTAACATTCGGTAAAGAGTTCTGCGTAAAATCCCCTGAAGTGAAGCCTCTTTTCGACGGAGATACGGTGTCGAATTATCTTAAAGTCGATATTGACAATTCGGAGCTTTGTCCGAGATATACGGCAAGGGTAGTCAAAAACGTCAAAATCGAACCGTCTCCGATGTGGCTGAGAAGAAGACTCCGTGCGGCGGGTGTAAGACCTATCAACAACATTGTGGACATAACCAACTATGTTATGCTTGAATACGGTCAGCCGATGCATGCATTTGACTATTCGTGTCTTGACGGCAGTCATATTATAGTCAGAAACGCAACGGATAACGAAAACTTCAAGTCGCTTGATGACAAAGACCATGTTCTGGATAAATCCATGCTTGTTATTTCCGATGAGAAAAAAGCGGTTGCGCTTGCAGGCGTAATGGGCGGTGCAAACAGCGAAATCACCGACGCTACGAAAGTTGTGGTATTCGAAAGCGCAAACTTCAAAGGCGGAAATGTTCGTGTTTCGGGAAAGAAACTCGGAATGAGAACGGAATCGTCGGCACGCTTTGAAAAGGGACTTGATGCCGAAAACACGTATCCCGCTCTTGAACGTGCATGCGAGCTTGTACAGCTTCTCGGCGCAGGCGATGTTGTCGACGGAATTATTGACGAGTATCCGGGGAAAGCGGAACCGCGTAAAATACAGCTTGAAACAGACAGGATTAATAAGTTTCTCGGAGTTGAACTTTCACGTGATTTCATGGTCCAGACTCTTGAAAAATTGGAATTCAAAGTTGACGGCGACGAAATAACCGTTCCTTCGTTCCGTGCGGATGTCATGGAAATGGCGGATATTGCCGAAGAGGTTGTAAGAATTTACGGATATAACAAAATCGAGTCAACAGCTTTCAAAGCGGCGGCTGTAACGGGCGGCAGAAAACCGCACCAGCAATACGAACAGGATATCAAATCCGCTCTTGTCGGCATGGGTATGTATGAAATCGAAACGTTCTCGTTTATAAGCCCGAAGTATTACGACAAAATAGGAATGGCGGAGGACGACCCCCGCCGTAACGGTGTTGTCATTTCCAATCCTCTCGGCGAAGATACCTCTATCATGAGAACGACAGCACTTCCTTCAATGCTCGAAGTGCTCTCCTACAATAACAGCGTAAAGAATAAGAATGTACGTCTTTACGAAATGGCAACGGTATATATTCCCGTCGAAGGCGAAAAGCTCCCTTATGAACCGAAGCGTTTGACAATGGGCTTTTACGCAGACGGCGGAAAGGACGGAGCGCATTTCTATAAAATGAAAGGCTATATTGAAGCGTTGATGAGTATGAGCGGAATATTCGACGTTGAATATACTGCATGCCGTGACAACAAGGCGTTCCATCCCGGAAGGTGTGCCGTCTTGACCAAGGACGGTGAGTGTCTCGGTGTATTCGGTGAAATACATCCCTCTGTATGCGAAAACTACGGTTTTCAAATGCCCGTAATGGCGGCAGAACTTAACTTTGACGTTATGGTAAAGCTCAGAAGTGCCGAAAGACAGTACAAGCCCCTTCCGAAATATCCCGCTGTAGAAAGAGACTTTGCCTTTGTTTGCGAAGAATCGCTTGAAGTCGGTAGAATCGCCGATGTAATGAAGAAAGCAGGCGGTAAATACGTTGAAAGTGTGGAGCTTTTCGACATATACAGAGGACCTCAAGTCGGAGAGAATAAGAAAAGTGTTGCCTTTTCGGTAATGCTCCGCAGTTTGGATCATACGCTCAATGACGAAGAGGCGGAGAGCGCATCGTCGAAGATTATGAAGGCACTTTCCGATGAATTCGGTATAGTGCTTCGCAGTTGAAACGATTGTAATTTTTTACGGGAGTAATTATTATGGAATACAAAATGAATATTGCGGGATGCGAGCGCGCTCTGCCGCTTTGTCCTCTTAACGATGAACTCTATATAGGGGCATTCGTCATTTTCGGAGACCCCGAACTTACTACAGCTTGCGCAAAAGAGCTTCTTTCAAAAGCGCCGGAGTACGATTATATGATAACGGCCGAATCGAAGGGCATACCGCTTGTACATGAAATGGCACGTCTTGCGGGTAATCAAAAGTATTTTCTTGCCAGAAAGAAATCGAAGTTTTATATGCAAGGCGTTTTTGAGGTCGATGTTCGCTCCATAACCACAGAGGGCGTACAGAAACTGTACCTTGACGGTGCCGATGCAGAACTCATGAAGGGCAAAAAAATCCTTATAGTCGACGATGTAATATCAACGGGTGAAAGCCTTAATGCACTTGAAAAGCTTGTCGAGGCGGCAGGCGGAATTATAAGCGGAAAAATGGCAATTCTCGCCGAGGGCGAAGCTGCCGACAGAGGAGATATTGCGTATATCGAACGTCTTCCGCTCTTTGACAAGTGCGGAAATCCCATAGCATAATTTGATAATTACGGAGAGGGCATACTGCCCTTTTCCGTTTTCAAAGATGATAATACAATCCCGTCGGTACAAACGTGCCGACGGGACAAAATGCGGTCTGTTGTCATATTGACGTATTCGGAGAATAAAAGTGTTCGAAGATGTGCCGAGTTAAACCTTTGAACGGCGGCACAGTGTTTTTCTGTGTTCGGGGGGCATTATTTAAACTGTCGGTTTATTGCTTTTCCCAAAAATCCGAGATATACTTGGAAAGGGAATAAGTGTCTCCGATGTAATGCATATTTTTCCAATGGGAAGGGAACAGCTTTCTTATATTGGGGTCACGGTATCTGTCGTCGATTAATACGGCAACGCCGCGGTCGTCTTCGCCGCGTATAACACGCCCGACAGCTTGAAGTATTTTTGTTACGGCAGGGTACAGGTAGGCAAAATTATAGCCGTCCTCCCTTGTTCTGTCGAAATATTCTTTCAGTATGTTAAGTTTCGATGACAGACCGGGCAGACCTATTCCAACGAGAATAACGCCTATGAGCATATCAGAGGGCAAGTCTATTCCTTCGGAAAAAGAGCCGCCCATAACACAAAAACCGACGAGTGTTTCTCCCGTTTTATGATTGCGGAAAAAAGACAGAAATCTCTTTTCCTGCTCGCTTGACATTCCCGGCTTTTGAGCAACGGCTTTGATGCTTTTCGGCGCTGTGGCGAGAAATGCACGTACAATCAAATTCATATAGCTGTACGACGGGCAGTAAACCATGTAATTTCCGCTTTTCGCACATACTGCAGTCAGTATTACCTCGGCAATGCTGTCGGCTGTTTTGTTCCTTGATGTCAGAGTTGTACCAATACTGTCTACTGCCGCAAGGCACAGATTATCTGCATTGTACGGTGAGTCAAGCCTAAGCTGTTCGGCGCTGTTGCAACCTGCTATATCGGCAAAATAGTCAAGAGGTGAGAGCGTTGCCGAAAACAGTACGGTGCTTGCGGCTTGTGACATATATTTGTTTAAAACCGTCGAGGGGTCAAGACACATAATTTTTGCCGTTACATCACCGTCTTTGCTTTCGCAGAACAGAACGAACTTTTCGTCGAATACTTCGGAACACTTTATAAATGAATTTGAGTTTGAGACAATGCCGTCAATCAGCATTTCCGTGCTTTCGTTGTCGGTATTCAGAAGTGCGATATAAGCCGCGGTACAGAACTTCGAGAGCTTCTTTATGAGGTTTTGAGGTACGGTATTCAAAACGCCGTATCCATATACTCCCTCGGACGTAACCTCTTCGTTTTCCTTACAGTGCTCTTTGAGTTCTTCGAAAGAAGAAATTACTTCTTTGCATGAGTCGGCAAGCGGTGTGTTTGCTATACCGAATTCCGAAAGCGATATAACAAGCTCCTTAAAACGAGACACGGAAAGTTGTGCGCTGTACATTTCTCTTGTTCTGTCGGGAAGGTTGTGCGCCTCGTCGATAAGCAGCATATAAGCGGCAGAGCTTTCCTCGGAGAGCTTTTTAAAGCGTATCTTTGAGTCGAAAATATAATTATAGTCGCAGATTATAATCTGACAGTACTCGCAAGCGGCAACAGAAAGCTCGTAAGGGCATATTTTATGTCTTTCGGCAACAGACTTGATCGTTTCATTCTCGTAAACCGTATCGGCCTTTAAAAGCTCTTCTTCGGCCTCACGGAGACGCCTTGAAAACGTAACTCCGTTAACGGTTCCCAAAAGAGGACAGCAAGTGCGGCATCTGCTTTTAATGTTCGCCGACCTGTCTTTCGGCACAGGACACATTTTCTCTTTTGCCGAAACAGCGACAGCACGGAGCTGAGGTACAAATATATTCATACGGCGTACGGCATCAAGTGCCGCTTTGCCTGTTGAAGTCTTTGCGGTGAGGTAATATGATTTTTCAATTGTACCGGCACCTATTGCTTTTACGGCAGGATAGAGAACGGATACTGTTTTTCCGATGCCGGTAGGAGCTTCGGATATAAGTCTTTTCCTCTTGACGGCACATTTATAGACGGATTTTATAAGCTCTTTCTGCCCCTCGCGGACAGAGCTGTAAGGAAAGGGCATCGATTTTATTTTTTCTTTGCCTGCCGATATAAATTCTTCTTCGATTTTTATAAACGTATATGCTCTTGCGGCGAGAGAATTGACTGCTTTTAAAAGGTAGGATATATCGAATTCACGGCTGAAACTTTTTGATGTGCTGTCACTTTCGAATGTAATAACGGTGTTAACTTTACTCACATTGAGAGACTTACATACGGCAAGAGCACATATCATGGTATCCGCCGTAAAAATCAAGTCGGTACTCGGAGATGTTGACTTTGAAATCTTCTTTTGCCGTTTGACTTTTTCAACATAAACCGAGCCGTTCTTCTCAATTACATACTGATTTTTGGCAACAACCGACAGCTGTTCGGTGTTAACCG